>CALHIO010000060.1 GCA_938030915.1 uncultured Gemmatimonadota bacterium | reverse complement strand
ACGCGACGCCGGTATCCGCCCGACGTCCGCACGATGTCGTTCACGGAGAAGCGCGGGGTGAGCAGGCCGGACGAGCGCCCCCGGGAGAGGCTCTGGGCCATGAACGGGAGCCACGCGACCGGGACGTCCGCGAAGTAGAGTCGAACCCCCCTCGCGACCAGCACGTTGCCGGCAACGATCTTGATCTCGTCGGTCTCGAAGTGGTAGTGCGGTTCATCGACATCGCACGACGTGAACTGAGCATGGGACATGAACGTCGAGTCCTGGGCGGCATAGGGCATGTCACCTCGGACCGTCCAGTTCGCCCCCTGCTGAGCGAACGCCGTCGTCGCGTCGATCGCCGTGCCCCGCCCCTGATCCAGGTTGTAGATCATGTTCACGGCATCCACGGGGTCGCCTTCGGGCGGTGTGAACGTCGCGTCTCCGACCGTACGGATCGAACCCGACGGTTCATCGAAGGTGATCGACGTGTCCGCCTCGATCGTCGACCCCTCGCTGGCGACCCTCGCCCGCCCCCCATCCGGCGCCTGAAGTACCAGGACACGATCTTGCGCCCGGAAGTCCGCGGTCTCGCCCTGGTACTCGGTCAGGGTATATCCGGGCATGCTGAAGAGCTGGGTGGCGATGTCGTCCATGCCACCTCCTCGCACCCCCTCGGCCGCAGCCGCGAGACGAGCCGAGTCCCGGGCGAAGAGAACGCTGTCCGCTCCGACGGGACGAGCCAGCCGCTCCAGACGCTCGAGGATGGCGAGTCGGGCCGAATCCACCTGCTGAGCCAGCGAGTCGGCGAACGCCTGAACGGTGTCCGCGGGCATCGGGGCGACAACCGTCGTGTCCCGGACCTGCGTGGTGTCGACCACCTGCGCGTCGATGCGACCAGGCGCCGTCAGGACCACCCCGAGCACCCCCATCGAGAGACCGATCCGGAGTCGAATCCGGTGCACGGCTAGTCCTTCCCGACCGAGCCGTCCGGCGGAGCGAGGCTGGTCTCGTGTTGCGCCTCCTTCTTGGCCCGTCGGCGGTACACGCCGGCCGAGAGGAAGATGCCGAACTCGTAGAGCAGGATCAGCGGGAACATCATCATCACGGTAAGCGTGATGGCATCACCCGGCGTGATGAAGCTCGCCAGGACCGTGATGAGCACGATGGCGTGCCGACGTTTCGATCGCAGAAACTGTGGCGTCACGAGCCCCATCAGGCTGAGCGCGAGGATCACGATCGGAAGCTCGAACACGGCTCCGAACGCGATCAGCATCTTCACGATAAAGCCGAGGGTCGCGTTGATCTCGAGCGTGCCTTCCAGGGACGCCGAGAGGAACGCCTTGAAGAACTCGAGCGTGACCGGCAGGGCCGCGAAATACGCGAGGCACACTCCGCCGATGAAGAGAAGCAGCCCGAGGTACAGAGCAGGAACGATCGCGCGCCGCTCGTCCTTCTCCAGAGCCGGCGACAGAAACGACCAGATCTGATACACGAGGATCGGGAACGACAGGATGATCCCGCCGTAGATCGCGAGTCGGAGCGTGACGAAGAACGGGTCCGCCGGTGACAGGAAGATCAGTTGAAGATCGGGATCGTCGTACGCGGCCCGGATCGGCGCGATCAGGATTTCGAGCGCCTGGAAGTAGTAGACGAGGCCGAACGAGACGATCGAGCAAAGCACGAGGGCCAGCAGCGACCACAGGACTCTCCAGCGGAGTTCCTCCAGGTGATCGAGGAAGGGCATTTCGCCCCTCGGGTTCCGCATCGGCATCGGTCGTCGGCAGTCGCGTCTAGGACGTCGTCAGGGTGGGCGGTCGGCTCGAGGCCGCGTCAGATCGGAAGCTCGACCTGATTGCGCCGCTGCTCCTCGCGGGCATCGGCTTCGGCCATTTCATCGACGAATTCTTGGAACTCGCCGGCGTCCTGGAAGTTCCGGTACACCGAGGCGTACCGCACATACGCTACGCGATCGAGCGGAACGAGCCGCTCCATCACCAGAGCGCCGAGCTTGACGGAGGGGATTTCGACCCCCGCCTGCCTCGAGAATTCGTCCTCGATGTCGTCGATGAGTCCTTCCATGTCGTGCGCGGAGACGGGTCGCTTCGCGCACGCGATCTTCACACTGCGCAGGAGCTTTGCGCGGTCGAAGTCTTCGATCGCGCCCGAACGCTTGAGGACCTGGATGGGCCGCTCTTCCACGTATTCGTACGTGGTGAATCGCCCCCCGCACACGGTGCACTCGCGCCGCCGTCGAACCGCACGCCCACCTCGGCTCGCCCGGGTATCAACGACCCGGTTCTCGGTCGCGTCACACTCGGGACAGCGCACGGTTCAGCCGATCTCGTCGAGTCGCTCACGGGCGAGCATCGCGACGAGCTCGTCCGGATAGGTGTTGATGATCCGCTCGAGCGTGACTTTCGCCGCGTCGAGGTCCTCCAGGTCGATCTGCACCTCCGCGATCCGATAGAGCGCTTGCGGCACGCGTGGGTGTGTCGGGAAGAGTTCCTGGATCTCCTGAAACGCCTCGATCGCGTCCTCGGGGCGGTCCTGCTGAGTGAGGATGTCCGCGAGGAAGAAATGCGCATCGGGAGCGAGTTCGTTGTTCGGGTGATCCGCGAGGAACTGCTCGAACGCTCTCGATGCAGAGTTCAATGAGCCCCGGTCGTACTGGCTCTTGGCCACGTCGTAGAGTTCCTGGGCGTTCGTCCCTCCCCCGATCAGGCTCTCGCCACCGGCCGTATCCGACGAATCCGCCGCGGCCGTCGGATCTCCAAAGCTACCCGGACCGGTCGTCGTTGGGCCGGCCGGCATGCGGCGCATGTTGGCCATCTGATCACGCACGCTCGCCAGACCACGCTGGTTTTCACCGGCGATCGCCTCGATCCGAACAAGGCTCTGACTGATCTGCTGGAGCTGACGATTCAGGTCACCTCGCAGATCGAACATCTGATCGCCCTGCGTGCGCAGCGTGTCCTGCGTCTGCTGCGTCTCCGCGCGAAGCTGTGTCACGAGAGAGTCCTGCCGGGCGGCAATCGCCCGGAGCTCTTCCTGAAGCAGCCGAATGTCGCCTTTCATGGCGCATCCGCTGAATGTGACAGCGACGGTCAGCGTCGCCAGGACACGGACCGTCGTCGTTCGGAACGTACTCTTCATGATATGCATCGACCCCTCCTCCGGCGCACCGGAGGAGGGGCCCGCAAGGGTCATGCCGTCAGTTGGCCGGGTTGATCGCGTTGGCTCCGGCGGTGATCACGAACTGACCACGCCGGTTCCGTGCCCAGGCAGACTCGGTCGAGCCCTGCTGGAGCGGACGGCCCTCACCGAACGAAACGATCTCGAACCGGTTCTCTGCGAGGCCGAAGCCCACGAGGAACTGACGGATCGCCTCGGCCCGGCGGTTACCCAGAGCCATGTTGTACTCGGTCGAGCCGCGCTCGTCCGCATGGCCTTCGATGCGAATCTGCACCTGAGGGCTGGCACGAAGAATGTCGACCTTCGACCGGAGGGTCGCCTCCGCATCATCACGGAGGTCCGACATGTCATAGTCGAAGAAGACCATCTCTTCGAGCGTCGCACGCGCCTGGCGGGTCGCCCGCTGGCGCTCAGCTTCCGCAGCCCGCTCGGCGGCGAGACGCTCTGCTTCGGCGCGGCGGGCGGCCTCGGCGGCCGCCACGGAGTCGTTGTAAG
>CALHIO010000059.1 GCA_938030915.1 uncultured Gemmatimonadota bacterium | reverse complement strand
GCAGACCGTCGCCGATCTCGAACAGCGGCGGAATGCGCGTCGGAGTCCGGCCGTGAATCCGCGACTGACCCAGCATCGCGGCCGCCGCGGCGCGCTGGCTGGCTTCCGATCCACTCCACGCGAGGAGGTACGACTGGACGTCCGGAAAGTCGGTGATCAGGTATGGGTTGCCGAACGAGACGACGGTGTGAGGCACGCCGATCTCGTCGAGAAAACGCACGAACCGGACGAGCTCTTCCGGCAAGGTGAACGAGCCCGACACGTTCACGGACGTGACGTACGTGCTGACGACCACGAGCGCCTGCTCCCGTGCCCGGCGCCGAAGCTCCTGGTACTCGTCCTCGTCGCTATCTCCATCCACCTCCACCGCTCGAAGGCGCGGATACGTCGCACGGAGGGCCTGATTGAAGTACCGGCCCGCGAGTACGTCCGAGCTGCGTCGATACGAGACCGACATGACCCGGGCGGACCTCGTGCCGGCGAGCGGCAACAGGTCGTTGTCATTCTTGAGGAGGGTGATCGCCTCCTCCGCGATCTGGCCAGCCACATCGGTGTGCTCCGGGATCCCGACCGTCCGGGGGATCTCTTCCATGGCCACGTACCGGTTCTCGTGCAGCTCCAGGCTCTCCTTCGTCTCGAGAACGTGCATCACCGAACGATCGAGACGCTCCTCGGTGAGCCGCCCTTCCCTGACCGCCGTCACGATCCCCTCGATCGCGCCGCTGACGGACGCCGGCATCAGAATCACGTCGGCCCCGGCCTCGAGCGCGCGCACCGCGGCCTCGCCGGAGCGGTGCTGACGCGCGATCGCACTCATGTCCATGGCGTCCGTGAACACGATGCCTTCGAAGCCCATCTCTTCCCGGAGCACGTTCGTCAGCACCTCGGGCGAGAGCGTCGAGGGTTCACGAACCCCTCCGTTCAGGGAGGGCACCGAGATATGCGCGGTCATGATCGCGCCCATTCCGGAGTCGATGGCCCGCTGGAACGGTCGCAGCTCCACCGAGTCCATCCGCGCGCGATCGTGCGTGATGACGGGCAACCCCACGTGCGAGTCGACGTTGGTGTCGCCATGCCCCGGGAAATGCTTTCCGGTCGCGATCGCGCCGTTCTCCTGAACCCCGCGGATGAAGGCGATCCCCATCTCGGCGACTTTCTCCGGATCTTCACCGAACGATCGGACGTTGATGATCGGGTTGTCCGGGTTGTTGTTGACGTCGAGGACCGGCGCGAACGGCACGTGCACACCAACGGCGCGGGCTTCGACGGCGGTAATCCGACCCATCTCGTACGCGAGGTCCTCTCGTCCCGTCGCCCCTACGGCCATGAGGCTCGGGAAGTTGGTCGCTCCACCGAGGTCGATCCTGCCCGGCATGTGAATCGCGCCACGCATCCGGAAGCCAGCCCCCGTCTCGAGGTCGGCAGCCACGAGCAGGGGCAGATCCGCGTGCGATTGGAGGTCGTTGAGCTTCGCCGCCACCTCGAAGGGCGTTCCGACCGACATGATCACGCCACCGATCTTCTGCTCCTCGATGAACGAGAAGACACGCTCGTGGCTTTGCGAGCCCTCGGGCGCGAAGTCGCCGAGAACCCACGGCATCAGGATTTGACCGGCCTTCTCTTCGAGAGTCAGCTGATCGAGGGTACGCTCGGCCCACGAGCGCGTGTCCTGGATCGGTAGCTGGGCCTCGACCTGAGCGAGGCTGTCGAACATCTCCTCCAGGGACGGAACCGGCCCCCCCGCGACCGGGTCGGGATCGGCGTCAGGTATCGGAGCATCCGGCAGGGGCGCCGCTGCCCCCGAGAAGGCAGAGCACCCCGCCAGCAGAAGGACCACGAGCAGCGACGGCAAAGCTGCGACGGAACGGACCGACTCAGGGCGATCGCACCGCAAAATCAGATGTTTACCCCTCGCCATGCCTGTGAGCTGACCCTTTTCAGAACGTCGCGCGTTGACGCAGTCCAATGTGTCCCCGAAGCTTGCCGCATGTCACGCACTAACGTTCGACGCCGACTGCGTCACGAGCCTCGAGTCGCGGAAAGTATCCGCAACGTCATACACCGACAATCGCGCTTGTTCGCGGTTTTCCTGGCCTTTTCGGTACCCGGATGTCAGCCCGGAAACCAGGCTGCCGACACGGCCGCGGTAGGGGCACCCGATCCGATGGTCCGCCCCGGCGTCGAGGTGCTGATTCAGGACAGCCTGCACCTCGTGTCCGGTAAACGGGTCGGCCTCGTGACCAACCACACCGGGATCGATCGGAATCGTCGGTCGGATATCGACATTCTGGCCGATCATCCCGACGTGGAGCTGATCGCGCTGTACTCGCCCGAGCACGGGATTCGGGGGGAGGAGCGCGCCGGGGCGGCGATCGAAAGTGGGTTCGACGAGCAGACGGGGCTGCCCATTCATTCGCTCTACGGGGAGACGCGCAAGCCGACGCCCGACATGCTGAACAACGTCGACGTCCTGATCTTCGACATGCAGGACGTGGGCGCTCGCTACTACACGTACGTGTCGACGATGGCCCTCGCCATGGAAGCGGCGGGGGAGAACGGGATTCCTTTCCTCGTGCTCGACCGGCCGAACCCGATCCGGGGCGACGTGGTGCAGGGCAACGTACTGGACCCGGAATACAGCACCTTCGTGGGCCTGTACGAGGTCCCGATGCGCCACGGGATGACGCCCGGAGAACTCGCGCGGATGTACGTGGGCGAGTTCGGCATCTCCGTCGACCTGACCGTCGTACCGGTCGACGGCTGGCGGCGAGACATGACGTTCGACGATACGGGTCTGCCGTGGGTCGCGCCGTCGCCGAACATGCCCGATGTCGCGAGCGCCCTCGCGTATCCGGGTACGTGCCTCTTCGAGGGCACTCCCATTTCGGTGGGTCGTGGCACGGACCGTGCGTTCCGATGGATCGGGGCACCGTGGCTCGACGGGGCGGTGCTCTCGGAGGCGTTGAACGGATACGGGATCGAAGGTGTGCGCTTCGAGCCGGCCACTTTCACGCCGACCAACGCCGGAGACAGGAAATTCGAGGGAGTGATCGTTCATGGTGTCGAGCTCGTCGCCGAACGAAGCGACTACGACGCGTCGCGGGCCGCGATCGCGATGCTCATCGAGACGTATCGGATGTCCGGGGACAACTGGGCGTGGTATGAGGCACACTTCGACCGCCTGTCCGGAACGGATGCGATCCGTCTGGGGCTGGTGGCCGGTACGTCCTTCGACGATCTCGTCTCGAGTTGGGACTCGGACGTACGCGGCTTCGAAACCGTGCGCGCGCCCTACCTGCTGTACTGATTCGCCACGGATCCGACGCCCATGACACCGCCACGTCACCCGATCGCGCTCCGCCGCTTGCTCGCCTTCGGCGCCCTCTTCGTCGCGGCGTGCGGAGGCGCTGTACGGTACGGACCGACGACCCCCGCGCCGACGTCGCCCGAGGAATTGGCGATCGTCCATGACGACGTGCGCGTCCCGGGGCTGGAGGACAGGCGCTTCAACCACCGTACGTACTGGGCGTCCGTCGACCCGTATCTAGGGGGTGCGGTGGCGTCGCGGGTCGCCGGAGAGAGCGCCGAGGGGCGAGAGATCCGTCACCTGACGTTCGGGAACGGACCCACGACCGTGCTGCTCTGGTCGCAGATGCACGGTAACGAGAGCACGGCCTCGATGTCGCTCGCCGACATCATCCGCTTCTTCCACGACCGACCGGACCACCCGCTGGCCCGACGGATCGCCGACGGCGCGACGGTGCATATGATTCCCATGCTGAACCCCGACGGTGCCGAGCGCTTTCAGCGGCGGAATGCGCAGGGGATCGACGTGAACCGCGATGCGCGACGTCTGGAGACGCCGGAGGGGCAGCTGCTCAAGAGAGTCCGCGACGAGCTGGAGCCCGCGTTCGGCTTCAACCTTCACGACCAGAGCGCGGCGGTCCGCGTCGGGCAGAGCGACCGCGGTGTCGCGATCGCGCTCCTGGCGCCTGCGTTCAATGCGGCCCGGGACGTCGATGACAAGCGACGACGCGCCATGCAGGTGGCGACCCTGCTGATCGAGGCGGTGGAGCCGCTCGTCGGTGATCACATCGCCAAGTACGACGACACCTTCAATCCACGCGCATTCGGGGATCTGATGGGCGCGTGGGGTGCGAGTACGATCCTCATCGAGTCCGGGGCGTGGGACGGTGATCCGCAGAAGCAGCATCTCCGGAAGACGAACTTCGTGGGCATCCTGAGCGCTCTCGACGCGATCGCGACCGGGCGCTTCGCGCAGTACGACCCCGCCGTCTACGAGTCGCTGGAGTACAACGGCCGACGTGTCACCGATCTACTCATCGCAGGTGGCGAGATCGCTGTTCCCGGTCTCCCCCCACTCGCGGCAGATCTGCTCGTGAATTACGACATGCCCCTTCTGCAGCAGGAGGCGGTGATCGCCGACATCGGGGACATGGGCACGTCCGAAGCACAGGACACCCTCGATGTTCGCGGCCTCTTCCTCATTCCGACCGGCGAGGCACTGGATGAGCACGGGGGCCTGAACACCGGTGCACCGGCCCACTTCATCGTGGCCGAGGACCCGGACGGCCGCAGGGTGCGCTTCCTCTTCGAAGGGCGCATGCCCGACGCGCGGCGCGACGAGTAGCTCCTGAACACCGGGTGCGGGTGGCGCGTCCGACCGTCAGAACTCGACGCCCACCCTCGTCGGATCCCGGTCTCATCCGGACATGGGCGCGCAGCTGCCTTCGATCGAGGTTTGTTCAGCACCGAAGAAGAGTTCCACATCGGATATGACGTCGCCCCGGGATCGAGGCGGCAGGCCTGATCGGGTTCTCACCCTTCTTGGGGGCGTTGGGATGTCGCGTGTCCAAGGAGGCAGCATGAACCACAAGCCCACTTCCATCTTCCCCTTCCTCGCTGCGCTCGCGGCGCTAGCTGCATTCCCGATGGGCGTGCGTGCCGACACCGAGTGCACGGACGGATACCTGCTGTGCCTGAACTCTGCCGCGGCCAACCACGACGCGTGGGGCCAGCAGCACTTCGACATTCTGGACGACGTCGCATACCTCGAATGCGGAGCCGAATGGACCGGCTGCGTACGCAAGAAGGTGCTCGGAATCTGAGCTGATCACCGGCCCTGACGGGCCCTCCCGTGAACCCTCGAATCTGAACCGACATGCGACATCCCTTCGCCCTCCTCGCGGCCGCGGCCCTCGCGTGCACCCCCGCCTCCCAGCAGGCGGATCGCTCGACCTTCGATCCCACGCGCGACTCCGGGCCGCTCGCGTGTGAGCCACGATTCGCGGGCTTCGAGCCTCCATCGAGTGTCGAACGGATGACCGCAGCCTCGGATTCCTCCCTTCTGCTCGTCTACGCAGGGGCGCGAGAGGTCGTCCTGGTGGATGGAAACCTTTCCCCGATTCGGACCCTTCTCCTCGAGCGCGAGGGACCAACCGGCGTGGCGAGGCTGCACGATGCGGCCTTGCTCGATGACTCCATCGTCGTCGTGGCGGATGGGCCCCGCCGCCTGCTGCGCGCCCTGGCGCCCGACGGCCATTCAGCGTGGGTCGTTCGTCTGCCCTCCGTGCCCGATCGAGTCCTGTCCACACCCGCTGGACCTGTCGTCTTTCCCCTCCAGCTGGCCGGTCTGCCGAGCCGAGGCGCGTACCTCGTGCGCGACGGGGTGATACGCGATCTGGGTGTGGAGCCCGTAGTCCTGGACGATCCTCAGATGCGCACGCTCGCGAATCTCACCTCACCCGCTCTGGCCCGGGGTACGAGCACGCTCATCGTACCCCGGCAGTTCATCGCACCGGTCGCCACGGTCGTCGACCTCGACGAGGAGGTTCGCCCCCGCACCGTCCCGATGCCGCTGGCCGAAGCGGTCGCCCACCGGGCGTGGTGGGCACCGGCTCCACCCTACGCCGGCGAGGATATGGAGCGGATCGTTGCTCCGGCCATGTCGGCCACCAGCGGTCCCGGCGTCGGGGAGATCTCGGTGCTCACCCGGACCGGGGCGCACTCGGGGGCGCACCTGGAGAAGGTGATCGTCCGCCTCGATTCGGAGCTTCGTGTGTCGTCCGCGATGACGCTGCCGTTCAACGCGATTCATCTCGCCTGGCTCGCTTCGGAGCAGGCGTACTACATCATGACCGCCGATGAGGCGTGGTACCGATGTCGCCTCCCCTCCCCGCCCACGTTCACGGAGCCCGGGCCATGAGGGAGATCGATGCCCCGGCGGTGTACCTCAGCCGTCGATTCTGGACGGACTTCGGAGCGGCGACGATCCTCGCTACCGGTGTCGGCTGGTTCTTCGGTGTTCCGGCGGCGCCGATCGTGGGTGTGCTGGTGGGCGGCACATCCGCCTGGCAAGCGCAGCGGCCCCGTGTACAGGACGAGGTGGCATGGGCGCGGGCCGTTCTGGCGAATGCGGAACAGCGACGCCTGGCGAAGGCGGTCCCCCGAACAGTCTCTGATCCCGAGGGCTCCTGAGCGGAGGGACCTACCCGCCGGCCGGGAAGCGGAAGACCGTGCCGATCTCCGGACGCCACCATTCGCCGTCGAAGACGCGCTCGAGACGACTCTCGAAATGCCCGATGTCCGACAGACGCACCGATCGGGTCGGCGTGTCCATGGGGACGAAGAAGTCCTCCCAGTGACCCAGAAGCACGCGCTCGGGACGCAGGTTCTCGATGAACGCCTCGGGATGCCAATCCACCTGATCGAAGGTGGCCGGGACGAGGATCGCGAGGTCCACCGGGTGCTCTTCGATCAGCGGATCCGGCGCGAACCCCCATGGGGCGGCAACCACGGCGTCCTGATAGTAGATGCGGTACCGCACCTCACCCTCTCTGTCGAGGAAGTCGATGAGGAACGCCACCGTCTTTCCGTCCACCCAATCGACGGCACGGCCGGGCGGGTCCTCACGCAGCACATCCGCAGTACCCTCGAAGAGCGTCAGTCCGTCGAAGTGGGGTGCATGCCGGGACTGCAGCGGCATGACACGGATGTGTGGGCCGAAGGAGAACCAACGTCCGCTTCGCTCCTCGGTACCCTCATGCCCATTGGTGACTTCGATACGGTCGGCGAGGCCGGACCACGTGCCGAAGAGGTTGGCCGTCGTACGGTTCGCCAGGATTCGAGCACCGGTGGCGTGACGTCGCGCCACGCGCGGCACGTCCATGGCGTGATCATAGTGACCGTGCCCGATGAGGATGACGCGAGCCTGTGACACGTCGTACTCGTCCATGTACCGATCGATCGCGACGGTGTCCGGCTCGATCTCGAGAACGCCCGTCCGGAAGAAGGACGGGTTGGTGAAGAGGGGCGCGGCCAGCAGCTGCTCGCCGCCCAGACTCATGATCCATCCGCCACTTCCGAGGTACGTCAGCTCCATGACGGGGCGACCGTCACTCACATCGATCGTACCGTCGACACCGGGCGTGAGCTGCGGAGCACAGGCCATCGCTGCGGTCACCCCCATCAGCGCGAGAGCACCGCGCACGCCGTGTCCGCGGGTGAGCATCCGACCCAGCCTAATGGGTGTTCAGCAGACGTTGCAGCTCCGAGGCGGTCTTCGGAGTCTGGAGCGCCAGCATGACGAGGACCCGTGCCTTGTGCGGGGAGAGATCTCCTGCATACGCGAGTCCCGACTCGTTACCCCGTGCACTGCCCATGACCCGACCTTCGGGTACGCGTGACGCGAGGACGACCGGCACACCCTCGGCCGTGATCTCGTCGTACGCTTCTCGCACGGCCGGACTGGCGCGCCCACCCCCGAACGCCTGAACGACGATGGCCGAGGCGCCGTGCTCGAACGCGGCGCGCAGAAGGCTCGCGTCGTTCCCGGCGAAGTCAGCCACCACGGGCACGCGCGGTAGCTCGCTCGTCCCGGGGAGCAGGTGCAGCTCCGACGTACGGGTGTGGCGCGTCATCCCAGTGCGCCGGAAGACGACCTCGTCCGCGTCGACGACACCCAGCATGCCGAACTCGCGGGACACGAAGGTGTCCACCCGATTGTTATCCATCTTCCGCACGTCACGAGCCGAATGGATTTCGTCGTTCAGGACGACGAGAACTCCATGCCCGCCCGCCGCTGGGTGCCGGATGACCCGGGCAGCCGAGAGCAGGTTCGCGGGCCCATCGGCGGACACGGCACTCGAATTCCGCATCGAGCCGACCATCACCACCGGCCGATCCGTGGCAACCGTGAGGTGCAGGAAGTACGCGGTCTCCTCCATCGTGTCGGTCCCGTGCATGACGATGACCCCTGCGAGCCCGCGATCCGAGTCGAGAACGTCGGTGATCCGACGAGACAAACGCACCCAATGATCCGGTCCGATCGCCGAGGACCCCACTCGACTGAACTCCTCGACTTGGATTCGGGCGACGTTCCCGAGCCGGGGAACGGCTTCGACGATCTGTTCTCCCGTGAGCTGACCGCCCGTCGCCTGCCCTGCAATGGTCCCGCCGGTCGCGATCACGAGGATCCTCGGAAGCTCCTGAGCCTCGAGCGATACCGAGATGAAGCGTGATTCGGAAAGCGCCGATCCTGCGACGAGTGCTGCAACGACGAGCCCCGTACGCATGGGCGCAGCTACGCTGGCGAGGCTCAGGGGGCCCCCACCCGCTCCGCCGCTTTGGTCTGCTCGACGCGTGCGAGAAAGAGGTCGGACAGGTGTCGTGTGACCTCACCCACCCCGCCCTGGCCCACGGCCTGACCATCGACCTCCCGAATCGGGCGAACCTCACCGGTGGTCCCGGTGAAGAACAGCTCATCCGCGAGCGCGAGTTCTTCAATCTGGATGGGACGTTCCTCGACGGTCATCCCCGCGGCCCGCGCCTCTTCCAGTACGACGGCGCGCGTGATCCCGGGCAGGATGTGTCCGGTGATGGGATGCGTCACGACCGTACCGCCGAAGACGGCCCAGAAGTTCTGATGCGCGCCTTCGATCGCGACCCCGTCGCGCACGAGGATGGCGTCGTCCGCGCCGGCGTCCTTGGCGGCCTGGAACGCCAGGGCGTTCGGAAGGAGGCAGACCGTCTTGATATCGACCCGACTCCAGCGACGATCGGGGACCGTCTTCGCCGAAAAGCCGCGGTTCCACGCCTCGTCCGAGGGCCGGCTCCACTCCTTCGTGTAGGCGTAGATGGTCGGCGTGACGTCACCCTCCGGGAAGTAGTGCGTACGAGGCGCGGCCCCCCGCGTAATCTGCATGTAGACCATCGATCGCTCCGCGGACTCCAGCTCGTTCCGGGCGATCAGCTCGCGGTGCATCGCCTCGAGGCCCGACGTGTCGTAGTCGATCCGAAGCCAGCAGAGCCCGCGCATGAGCCGCTGGAGGTGCCCCTCCAGACCGAACGGTACCCCTTCGTAAAACGGGGTGACCTCGTACAAGCCGTCTCCCAGGAGGAAGCCCCGGTCGTCGGGGGAAATCGTCGCCTCGGCCTTCGGCATGTACTCGCCGTTCAGGAAGACGGTGCTCATTCGAAACTCAGCTCGGATCGGGTGATCGGGCGGACCCGACGGTCCGCGTGCGGCGCCCCGTGGCGCCTCCGCCCGAAAGATGCTCACCCGCCCCACAAACGAAAGGGGAGGCCCCGAAGGACCTCCCCTGCACCTCGTTGTCCTGCTCGCGGGCCTACCCTTCCGCCGACTTCTCCAGCTTGTCGAATTCGGAGAGCAGCTCGGCCTCCGGAATCGCGTCCGCCTCGGCATCGGACACCTCTTCGGCCTCCACCTCATGGACCTCGGCCTCGGCGATGCCGTCCGCACCTGCGGCGACCCCGTCGTCGTCACCGGCCTCGAGCTGCTTGGGCGCCTCGGCAGCCGGGGCGGCAATGAGCCCCATCTCGGCCTTGAGCGCGAGGAGCTGATCCTCGACGTCCGCCCCACCGGGGCCGGCCTCGAGACGCAGGAATTCCGATTCGAGTGTATCCCCACCGAGCTCGGCGTTCACCTCGGCCTGAGCCACGCTGCGACGCTCCTCCTCTTCGATCTTGTCGGCCATCCGGTTGAAGGCCTCGAAGGCGGAGGTGTCGGACAGGCCGGACATCGTCTCGTGAATCCGACGCTGAGCCTGAGCACGCTTCTGCTTGGCGATGAGGAGATTCCGCTTCCGCTTCGCCTCCTCGATCTTGTCGTTCAGCTGACGGAGCGAGCCTTTGAGCTTCTCGGTCTCGGCCGCCTGAGCCTCCCACGTCTGCTGGAGGACCGCAGCGCGCTCGGCGTGCTCCTGCTGGCGCAGCAGCGCCTGCTTGGCGAGGTCGTCCCGACCCTCTTTGACCGCGAGCATCGCGCGGTGCTGCCAGTCCCGCTGCTGCTTGACCTCCTGCTCCAGCTGAGCTTTGAGCTTGCGCTCGTCAGCGATGGCGGCGGCGACTTCCCGCTTGGCCTTCGCCAGCTGGTCCCGCATATCCAGAATGATCTGATTCAGCATCTTCTCGGGATTTTCGGCCCGAGAAATCAGATCGTTGATGTTCGACTTGATGACCGTCGACAACTTGTTGAAGATGCCCATTCTCTAGCCCTCCGCCCCGTGTCCCGCGAGGGTGCGGATCTGTTCAATGTGCGAGGCGGCAGCCAGGGTGATGGACTCCATGGATGCCTGAATCTCGTGAAAATCGAGTGTCTCGAGCTCGAGTGTGTCGCTCAGAATGAGATCGCCGTCCTCGATGCCGTAGGCACCGTGCACGACCTCGGTGGCATTCAATTCGAGGAGTGTGCGGTACAGGTCGATGGACTCCTCAGCGGGCATGTCCATGACTTTCATGCGGATAAGCAGGAGTGCGTCGGCATGGTGCACCACTACCGGTGCACCCCCGTCCTCACCCCGCGTGAGGAACATCCCGTCGTCGACCTCTTCGTACTCGAGGTCCATCCGGATCAGGAAACTCTCGAGATCCTCTCGGCTTACCATGACAGTCTCCGTATCTGTAAGGCTGCGTCGCAGCGGATTCCCAAATGGTTCGAATCCCTACGCGCCGACGAGAACAACAGTTTCCCCGTCGGGGGTAAGGTAAACACGCCTTTCACGATGATGCCAGAAGCGGTGCCAGGTGCTGACCCGTGTACGAAGCGGGATCGGCCGCCACGGTCTCTGGCGTCCCCTCGACCACGATACGCCCACCACCTTCTCCTCCTTCAGGACCGAGATCGATCACCCAATCCGCGGTCTTCACGACCTGGAGGTTGTGCTCGATCACGACTACGGTGTTTCCGCGGTCTACGAGCCGGTGCAATACGTCGAGCAAGACCCGAACGTCCTCGAAATGCAGACCGGTCGTCGGCTCATCAAGGATATACAGGGTGTTCCCCGTCGAGCGCTTCGAAAGCTCGGTCGCGAGCTTCACGCGCTGGGCCTCCCCTCCAGACAGGGTGGTGGCCGACTGCCCCAGATGGATGTATCCGAGGCCGACGTCGTGCAGCGTCTGCAGCTTCTGCTTGATCCGCGGCACCGCATCGAAGAAGCCGAGGGCATCCTCCACGGTCATGTCGAGCACGTCCGCGATGTTCTTACCCTTGTAGTAGACGTCGAGCGTCTCGCGGTTGTACCGCCGCCCGCGGCAGACATCACACGGGACATACACGTCGGGCAGGAAGTGCATCTCGATCTTCACCAGCCCGTCCCCCTGACACGCCTCGCACCGCCCCCCTTTCACGTTGAAGGAGAAGCGACCGGGCCCGTACCCGCGCATCTGCGACTCGGGCAGGTTCGCGAAGAGGTCGCGAATGGGCGTGAAGAGACCCGTGTACGTCGCAGGGTTGGACCGAGGGGTCCGTCCGATCGGAGACTGGTCCACATCGATCACCTTGTCGATGTGCTCGAGCCCGTCGATGGCGTCGTGCGCCTCGGCTACGACCTTACTCCGGTAGAAGTGCCGCGCGAGCGCGTGATACAACGTGCTGTTCACGAGGGTCGACTTGCCCGACCCGCTCACACCCGTAACACAGAGGAAGGTCCCCAGCGGGAAACGAACGTCGACCTTCTGGAGGTTGTGGCCACGAGCACCGCGGACCGTGACGGCCCGATCGGCATCGATCGGCCGGCGGGTTTCGGGCAATGGAATCTCACGATCTCCCCGAAGATAGGCACCCGTCAACGACGCATCGGCCGCAAGAACGTCGCTCAACCCACCCGCTGCCACGACCTCGCCGCCGTGGCGTCCCGCACCAGGCCCGAGGTCGACGATGTAGTCGGCCAGGCGGATCGTGTCTTCGTCGTGTTCGACGACGACGACCGTGTTACCGAGATCGCGCAAACGCTGAAGCGTCGAGAGCAGACGCGCGTTGTCCCTCTGGTGTAGGCCGATCGAGGGCTCATCGAGGATGTAGAGCACCCCGACGAGCCGACTGCCGATCTGCGTCGCAAGCCGGATCCTCTGGGCCTCTCCACCGGATAGCGTTCCGGCCGAACGGCCGAGGGTCAGGTAGTCGAGGCCGACGTCACGCAGAAAGCGCAGTCGTTCTCCAACCTCCTTGAGGATCGGACCTGCGATGTCCGCGGAGAGCGGCGTTGTCCCTGCGGGGATACCCACGCCACCGCTCCTGCGACCAGCCGAGCCGCCTCGCGTTCCCTTCTTCTTCGCGGTGCCCGAACCGTTCTGTCCGTCCTCAATGGGGATCGCAGCGAAGAACTCCGTCGCCTCGGCGATGGAGAAGTCGACGATGTCTCCGAGCGAGCGACCCGCGATCGTGACGGCCCGTGACGCGTCCCTGAGCCGGCTCCCGTCGCATGCGGTGCACGGTAGCGTCGACATGTACTCGTCGAGCTGGTTGCGCACGGTCTCCGACTGTGTCTCGCGATACCGTCGCTCCACGTTCGCGAGCACGCCCTCCCAGTGATCCTCGTAGTAACCGTCGAACCGGCCCGAGCCGGCCTTGTACGGGAACCGGATCTTCATGCCGCCCGAGCCGTGAATGATCGCGTGCCGGACGTCCTCTTCCAGCTCGCCCCACGGTGTGTTCGGATCGAATTCGTACGCCTCCGCGAGACCCACGATCACGGACCGTCGGAGGTGACCGGACGGATCACCCCACGGCAGGATCACGCCTTCGAGGATCGTCACGCTGGGGTCGGCCGTCAGAAGCTGCGGATTCACTTCCTTCCGGGTCCCGAGTCCCCCGCACTCTTCACAGGCTCCGTAGGGCGAGTTGAAGGAGAACTGGCGCGGCTCGAGTTCGGCCAGGCTCGTCCCACAGTTGTCGCACGCGTAGTGCTCGCTGAACACGTGCTGGTCCGGATCGTCCTTCGTCTTCCCTTTTCCGTGCTCGAGAACCTCGATCACACCGTCGCCTGCTCGCAGAGCCGTCTCGACCGAATCCGCGATCCGGTCTCGATCGGCCGACTTGATCACGAGGCGGTCGACGACGACGGCGATGTCGTGGTTTTCGTACCGATTGAGGGACGGAGGGTCGGCAAGATCGTACGTGGCACCATCGACTCGGGCGCGGACGAACCCTTCTTTGCGCGCCTTTTCGAACAGATCCCTGAACTCACCCTTCCGGCCACGCACGAGCGGGGCGAGGATCTCCACGCGGACGCCCTCTCCGATCCCGAGGAGTCTCAGGACGATCTGGGTCGCCGACTGCCGAATCACCGGCTCCCCGCACGTCGGACAGTGAGGCGTCCCGGCGCGAGCCCAGAGCAGGCGGAGGTAGTCGTAGATCTCCGTGACCGTGCCAACGGTCGAGCGCGGATTCCGGCTTACCGTCTTCTGCTCGATCGAGATCGCGGGAGAGAGCCCCTCGATCGCGTCGACGTCCGGCTTCTCCATCAGGCCGAGAAACTGCCGGGCATAGGCAGACAACGATTCCACGTAGCGGCGCTGTCCCTCGGCGTAGATCGTGTCGAAGGCGAGCGAGGACTTGCCCGACCCGGAGAGGCCGGTGATCACGACCAGCTTCTCCCGAGGCAGCTCGACGTGGACGTCCTTCAGGTTGTGCTCGCGCGCGCCCCGAACAACGAGCGACTCCTGCGGGGCGACACCGTTCGTGGCCGCCCCATCGGTCGAGGATCGGCCGTTCACAGTGGAATTGGAGGAGCGGGATTCAGGCACGGCCTGGAGGTCTCCGGATGAAGGACAGACCGTAAAATTTAGTTGGATCGTCGACAGCCAACAAAACGCCTGTCCTCGCAGCGGGACGGACGAGGGAACGGAATGATGGCCAGAAGGGTCGCATCTGCCCGGAGCACCCCTACCGAGGACTCGACGTGGACGAGACTTCGCTCGCCATCACGTTCATCTTCTTCTCCTTCCTGATCCTGTTCGGACTCAAATGGATCGGTCGGGAAGACGATTGATGCCGATTCGACCGCGCGGCCCGATCGTGGACGGTGCCCGCCCTCAGGGGGAGTCGACGACCCGAGGCTGACGGGAGGGGCGAGCGTGACTCGCCCCTCCCCGTCGAACCCCTAGAGCTGGACCTGCTCGATGGCCTCGATTCGTGCTTCGGTCGGTGGGTGCGTCCGGAAGAGCCCCGCGAGCGCGGTGCCACGCCCACTGCTGAACGGGTTGATGATCGCCATGTGCGCGCCCGCCGGGTTCACCTGCATGGGCACCTGTCGCGCCACGGCCTCGATACGCTGAAGCGCACTCTGGAGGCCACGCTTGTCACCCATGATGCGTACCGCCGTCGCGTCCGCCTGAAACTCATTCTGCCGGCTGACGGCCATTTGCACGATCACCGCCACGAGCGGCGCGACGATCGCCATGGCGAGCATCGCCAGCGGGTTTTCATCACCGTCCCGGCCCGAGCCGAGGATGATCCCCCAACGCAGGATGCTGCCGACGAGAGCAATCGCTCCCGCCATCCCGGCAGCGATCGTGCCCACGAGCATGTGCCGATGCTTGATGTGCGCGAGCTCGTGCGCGATCACGCCCTCGAGTTCACGCTCGTTGAGCGTCTCCATCAGTCCGAGCGTGACACATACCACCGCGTTCTCCGGGTTTCGGCCGGTGGCGAATGCGTTCGGCTGGCGTTCCGGAGCCAGCGCCACTTTCGGCATCGGCAGATCTGCCCGCTGCCGCAAACGATCGACCATGCCATACAGCGCGGGCGCGTCCTCCGGCCCGATCACCTGCGCACGATACATCTTCAAAACGGCTCGATCACTGAACCAGAAGGTCCAGAAGTTCATGATCATCGAGATGCCGAAGAACACGGCCGCCATGGACGAGCCGCCGATGTAATCCCCCGCGATGACGAAGAGGATCGTCATGACGGTCATCAGGCCGAAGACCTTGGCCATCTGCATATCAGTTCTGCTCCGTTGAATTTCGTTTCGGGTTGTATCCCCATTCCCGGAAGAAGAGTACGCCCCAGATGCGGTCGGCATTCTCGAGTCCCGAGGAACCGCCAAGCGAAAAACTGCCGCTTCGAAGGTCGCGATCTTCGAGGAAGCCCTCGACGTTGTAATCGTCGGTGAGCGCCCATTCTACACGCAAACCGGCCACCGTGTTCTGGGTTTCGACGGCATCCCATAACCGCAGGACCATGACCGCGAAGACGTCGTCCCCCACGTAGCGTCCGAGTTCCAGCTGAGTATCTGCTACATAATTCCCACCAAGGGA
>CALHIO010000058.1 GCA_938030915.1 uncultured Gemmatimonadota bacterium | reverse complement strand
GGTCATCTCCGCCGCCTCGGTCGACGAGACAGGAACCACCGTGTCGATGAACCGCTCATAAAACGCGACACCCGCCGCCGTGCACTCCGCCGTGATCCCACCGATGACCTTGGGCGTGTTCTTCGTATGCCACGTCGCATTACCGGGGTCGACACGCTCCGGCGAAAAGCACAGATGGAAGTCCTCTCCGACGTTCAGCCCGGTTTCCTCCAGCGCCGGCAGCATGACTTCTCGGGTCGTTCCGGGGTACGTGGTCGACTCGAGCACGACGAGCTGACCCGTGCGCAGACCGGCCGCGACGGACTCTGACGCAGCGAGGATGTACGACACATCAGGATCACGTGTCTTCGACAGCGGGGTTGGCACGCAGATCGAAATGACGTCGCACTCCGAGAGGCGCGCCATGTCGGTCGTGGCCTCCAGCAGGCCTGCGTCACGGAGCGTGGCGACGCGCTCTGCCGGCACGTCCTGGATGTGCGAGTCTCCGGCGTTCACGAGATCGGCCACCGTCTCGTTCACGTCGAAGCCGATCACGTTGATGCCGGCCTGACCCGCCTCGACGGCGAGCGGAAGCCCGACGTACCCGAGGCCGATGACGCCGAGCGTGGTGGAAGCTGTCTGGTCGGTCATGTCTACCTGATCCACGTTGTTCTGAAAGCGCCGAACGATAATGAATTACATGCTGGGACGGGGGTGCCGGCGACCAAAACCGCCATTACGACTTCATGACGGCCTCGATCCAGTCGAGACTGTTCTGGTACCACTGCACGGTCTCGGCCAGCCCGTCCTGAAACGCGACCTCGGGGGTCCACCCCAGCTCCTCCTTCGCTCGCGAGAAGTCGATGGCGTATCGCCGGTCGTGCCCCGGCCGATCCTTCACGAATCCAATGAGCGTTTCCGGCGCGCCCAACGCCTGAAGAATCGCACGCACGACGTGCAGATTCGTGTGTTCGGCCCCACCCCCGAAGTTGTAGACGCGGCCGGCTCGCCCATCGCGCGCGGCGGCGATCAACCCTCTGCAGTGGTCATCGACGTGAACCCAGTCACGGACGTGCAGGCCATCTCCGTATACGGGGAGTGACTCGCCCCGAAGCGCTGTACGGATCATCAGCGGGATGAGCTTCTCCGGGTACTGACGCGGCCCGTAGTTGTTCGAGCTGCGGGTGATGACGGTGTCGAGCCCATGGGTGACGTGGTACGAGTGCACGAGATGGTCCGAGGCAGCTTTGGTCGCGGCGTAGGGTGAGCGGGGCGCCAGCGGGGTCTCCTCGGTGAACTTCATCCCGGCAGCCGCATGATGTCCCGCGGCTTCTGTCCCGGCTGCCCCGTCCGCGTCCGACCCGTCCGCCCCTACAGCGTCCGGCTCCCGTTCCGGATCCCACCACGGTAGCTCACCGTACACTTCATCGGTCGAGACGTGGACGAAGCGACCGACGCCCCCGTCGAGCGCTGCCGCAAGCAGGGTGGCGGTGCCGACGACGTTGGTCCGTACGAACGGTTGATCCGCCTCGATCGACCGATCGACATGGGATTCGGCCGCGAGGTGAAACACCAGATCGACGTCCACCATGGCGCCTCGAACGAGTGCGCCATCACAGATGTCGCCCTGGACGAAGTGGTGGCGAGGGTCGTCCAGGACCCCCTGCAGATTGTCCAGGTGACCCGCGTACGTGAGAGCATCGAGGGTCACGATCGCTGCATCCGGGAACTCCACCAGAAGATGCCGGACTAGCGCTGAGCCGATAAAGCCGGCGCCACCGGTCACGAGGATGCGCATCGGCTCAGTCACCCCCTCCGAGCGCCAGACCGCCCCGTCCCGCCAGGACCGGGTTGTCAGGATCGACCGCGACGAGCTCAGCGGCCCGGCGAAGCGAGGCCACGGTTCCGGCATCGGTCCACCATCCCTTCAGCTCCACGTGCCGCAACTCCTCCCACTCGATGTACTGGTTGTTCACGTCCGTGATCTCCAGCTCATCTCGCCCGGAGGGGCTCAGGCCTCGAATCACGTCGAAGACCCGCGCGTCGTACATGTAGCAGCCTGTCACGGCCAGATCGGTCTCGGGCTGATCAGGCTTCTCCACGATCCGCACCACCCGATCACCGTCGACGCTGGCGACACCGAAGCGCTCCGGGTCAGACACCGACTTGAGGAGCACCATGGCCCCGCGCGGGTTTGCCCTGAACTGAGCCACCGCATCACCGAGCGAATCCTGGAAGATGTTGTCCCCGAGGATCACCACGATCGGCTCACCCGCCGCGAAGTGTTCGGCGAGCGCCAACGCCGCGGCGATTCCACCCTCGCCCTCCTGATACGCATACCGGAGGTGCTCGAGCCCGAAGTCCTGGCCGTTCCTGAGGAGCTTGAGAAAGTCACCGGCGTGATCACCGCCCGTCACCACGAGAATGTCGTCGATGCCCGCCGCAGCCAGCTGCTGGAGCGGGTAGAAGATCATCGGTCGGTCGTAGACCGGGAGCAGGTGCTTGTTCGTGACCCGCGTCATCGGGAGCAGCCTCGTTCCGAGGCCGCCCGCCAGCACCACCCCCTTCACCTCGTCGACGCCCCGAACGATCCGCGCGACGCTGCCGGACGTGCAGGGTGACCTGCCACCAAGCGACCGGCCACCAGGGGATCTTCCACCCAGGGGACTGCCACCAACGGGACGCCCATCAACCGAGCCACCCCCCGACGGCTGCCCGCCCCACGGACTTCCCGGCAGCGACGTAGTTCGGGTACACGGGCTGCTCCTGATTGAAGGCAGGCTCCGACCCATCTCGAAGGCAGACCATTCCACCCGCAGCGCGGACCAGGGCCGTGCCACCGACGACGTCCCATTCGCTCTTCCCGACCAACGTCCACGTCGCGTCGGCCAGCCCGGCAGCTACGAGCCCGAGCTTGTACGCCACCGAACCACACGGCTTCACCTCGAAGCGGTCCTCCTGAAAGCGATCCCATTCCCCTCGCCGGATCTCCGACCTGCTCGCGAGCACGGACACCCGTTGCCGGCCATCGATGTCGGGCTCGGTCACGCGAGCAGGATCACCGTTGAGCGTCACGCCCTGCTCCAGGGACCCGACGATGAGTTGGTCCGTGGCAGGGTTGAAGATGCCGCCTGCGACGGGTGCACCTCCCTCCAGAAGCCCGATCGAGATACACCACTCCGGAATGCCCTGAATGAACTCGCGCGTCCCGTCGATCGGGTCCACGACCCAGACCCTGTGGCAGGAGAGGCGCACATGGTCGTCGACCGATTCTTCGGAGAGCCAGCCCTCACCCGATTGCGGCAGGATCTCCTTGAGCACGGCATCCGCCGCCTCGTCCGCCGCGGTCACGGGATCATCCCGCTCCTCCTTGGTCCGGAACTCGACTTCCCCCGACGTGAACGGCTGCACGGCCTCCGCTGCGGCACGCAGGCCCTCGAGGATTCGATCCAGGTCACTCTGACGGCTCACGCCGAACTCCGTTCGTCCAGGTACACCCGAAGCGCTTCTCGCCACGGCATCATCTCCCTTCCAAGCTCTCCTTCCGTCGCGGCCAAGTCGAGGACCGTGTACAGCGGGCGATCTGCGGGAGCGCCGTAGTCTCGCGATGAGACGGCCTGCGGCAACTGCCCCAGTCCGGCCGCCTCCACGATCGCCGTGGCGAAGGTGTGCCACGTCGCCGTCCCTCCGTCGCTGACGTTCACGACGCCACGCGCCCCCGCCTCGATCAGGTCGAGAACGGCACGAACGACATTGCGGGTCCACGTGGGCCGCCCCCACTGGTCGTCTACGATGCGCAGCGGGTCACCTGCCAAGGTACGATCGAGTACGAGGTCCACGAAGTCGCGCCGTCCATGCCCGTACAACCACCCGGTACGCACGATCAGAGACGGCGTGCGGCCCGCCCGCACCGCCGAGAGCACCGACTCCTCGGCAGCCACCTTCGACCTCGCATAGGCACCGAGGGGAGACACGGGATCCTCGGGGAGATAGGGCTGTCCCTTGCTCCCGTCGAAGACGTAATCGGTCGAGATGTGAGCGATCCCGGCTCCAGCGGCGACGGCGGCCCGCGCCACATTCGCGGAGCCGTCTCGATTCACGCGCATCACCTCGTCCGGCTCGGACTCGGCCGGGTCGACCTTCGTGAACCCGGCGCAGTGGATCACCCAATCGGGAGACGCCGCCGCGACCACGCGCGCGCAGGCGCTGGCGTCGGTGATATCCATCTCCGTCCGCGACGGTGCCTCGACATCCCAGCCATCGCGCTGGTGGGCGGCACGCACGAACTCGGACCCGAGCAGACCGGCCCCACCGGTCACGAGCAGCTTCACGGAGTGCGGCGAATCAGGCGCAGGCGCAGCTTCGGCCCACGCCCCTCAACCGTCCCCCCGCACGATCACCGACGCGTACAACTCGGCGAGCTTCTCGACCACGTTCCCGACGTCCACCTCCTCCGACACCTTCGCGCCGTGGGCGAGGATGTCCTCGCGCAGGCTCCCATCGGCGGCCAGACGCATGAGGTCCCCCGCAAAGGGCTCGGGCTGACCCGAGATCATCGGCAGCGATTCGTCGAGTTCCTCGGACCACCCTCCAACCCCGGCCTGCATCTTCACCGCGGGGAGGCCGGCCGCAATGGCAATCAGTGCAGAGCGGGACCACGACGCCCAGGGCGTCGCATCGATCGCGACATCGGCCGCCGTCCAGATGGGGTCGGACTCGGCCCCAGGACCGAGGAAGACGACGGAGTCCCCGAGGTTGAGTTCCTCCGCCTTCCACCGCGTCGAGCCCTCGTACCGACCGGACCCGACAACGAAGATGCGCATGTGCGGGTCCTCGACCCGAGCCACGGAGAGCCCCGTCAGGATTCGATCCATCCCTCCGCCTGAGTCGAAGTTGGACATCAGGACGAAGACCGTCTCCGCCTCGCCGATCCCCATGAGTCGACGCGCGCCGTCTCGTGTCAGGCGACTCACACGTTCTCGAATGGCCGCAACATCGATCGACGTCGGCAGCACGGTGACGTGGCCTTCGGCAGCAGCATAGGCCCGAACCGCGAGTCCTACGGAGCCTTCGTTCGGGACGACGAAGCGCGTTCGGTGCCGTCCTCGTGCCCTCCGCTCGAGCGCGCGCAGGATACGGCCACGAAGGTCCTTTTCGTGGTTCGGCGGTCTCGAGACCGAGCGCACGACGCCCACATCCCGCGGGGCGGCGAGCTGTGCCACGGCGCCGCCCCAGGAACCGTACCCGTGCACGACATCCACACCGGTCGTGCGGATCAGATTTCGCACCTTGCCCACGGCTCTGAGCGCCCCGAGCGGTCCCACCAGTCCGAGAGAGTAGGTCCGGACCTTCATCTCCTCGATCCGCTCCTTCAGCTCTTCACGTCCACCGAGCGTGACGACACGGGGATCGAAGCTGGACCGTGACAGCCGTCCAAGCACCGTCACCATCTCCTCACCCACGTCGTTCGCGACGAGGGACCCCATCACGTACAGGATCTTCGGTCGACTCATGAGTTGGCACGGAAGGGTCGGAGGTCGGAGGTGCCACTCCCAAAACTAGAGGCCCCCCCGTAGATCCGGGAGGGCCTCGATGTTCGGTCCCGTACCGCGCGCACGCGGCCGCCGTACGGCGTCTCGCCCGTCAGGCCTCCACCGTTACCGGCGGAGCTTTCGTGATCTTGCCGGCGGAGATACACCGCGTGCACACGCGCACCCGACGCCGATCACCGTTCTCGTCGACGATTTTCACCGTCTGGAGGTTGGGCAGCCACCGGCGCCGCGTCTTGTTGTGCGCGTGGCTGACGTTGTTCCCCGTTGCGGGGCCCTTGCCACACGAATAGCACACTCGAGCCATCTCTCTATACCTGCTTCGGTCGAATCGTTGAGTTGCGGGCTCAGTTGCCCTCGGCCCCACCCTCGGAACCTTCGTCACCGCCACCCTCGCCGCGCATGATGTCGACGCGATCGGCCGCGATGTAGTGCGTCGCGAACTCGGCGACGATACGGTCGGTCTCGGAGATCGTCTGCGCCGTGGACCACTCCACCAGCGTAAGCGGCTGCATTTCGGTCACGACGCCCTCGACTGCGATCGTGTCACCCATGGCGACGGATGCGCCCTCGGCGAGAAGCTCCTCCGACCACGAGACCAGGAACGGGTTTCCACTCGGCGTCGCGAGCCAGAATCCCTGCGTCCCGAGCATGCTGGCCACCGCCCCCTCACTCCGAAGCTTGGTACCTACGAACGGAGTGGGATCGACCTCGATGTCCCCAATGGCGACTGTCTCGACGGTCGCAGCCGAACGCTCCTCCTCGGCTGCGGCGAGTGCAGCTGCTGCTTCGGCCTGGGCCTGCTTTTCCGCAGACGCCTGCCCGTTCAGCCAGAACATGAAGCCACCGATGACCGCGAAGGCCAGAATCATCAGCGGCATTCCCAGATCTACTGCGCCGCGTCGCGAAGCGTTGTCCGACATGTCCTTCATCCTTCCTTTGGAAGAGTCTACGCGTGTGATGGCGGCCATTTTAACGGACGAGCTCGATAAGCGACATCTCTGCCGCATCACCCTTCCGATTCCCGAGTTTGAGCACGCGGGTGTAGCCTCCCGGACGCTCCATGTACCGGGGAGCGATCTCATCGAAAAGCTTCCCGAGCACCTCGCGGTCCTGGATCTTCATCGCCGCCAGCCTGCGCGCGTGAACGTCCCCACGACGAGCCAGAGTGATGAGGCGCTCTGCGTAGGGGCGAAGCTCCTTTGCCTTGGCCGTCGTCGTCTCTATACGCTCGTGACGGAACAGAGATGTCGCGAGGTTGCGCAACGTCGCCTTTCGGTGACTCCGGGTACGGGAGAGCTGCCTCCCCTTCTTGCGATGCCGCACCGTTACTCCTCGCCGCCCGCCGCGGCTTCAGCCTCGTCTTCCACGAAGAAGAGGCGGCCATCGTCTCCCTGCTCCAGCTTCATGCCGAAGCGAAGCCCGTGCTCCTCGAGGAAATCAGAGATCTCCTTGAGAGACTTCTTCCCGAAGTTCTCGATCTGGAGCATCGAGTCCTCGCTCCGCTGAACGAGATCGCCGAGCGTCCGGATGCTCTCCTTCTGAAGGGAGTTCCGGGAACGCACGGAGAGCTCGGCGAGATCCTCGATGGGACGCTCGAAGAGATCCTGCAGGCGCTCCGGAACCGGAGACGCACCCTGCGGCACGATCTCCGGAATTCCGCCCTCACCGAAGTACAGCATGTACTCGAGATGCTTCCGAACCAGCTCTGCGCCGTACGCCACCGCACCTTCAGGATCGATCGACCCATCGGTCTCGATGTGCAACGTCAGGCGATCGAAGTCCGTGCGCTGACCGACACGCGTCTCTTCGACGGAGAAGTTGGCACGACGGACCGGGTTGTAGATCGAGTCGATCCGGACCAGGTCTACCGGCGCGCCCCGCGGAATGGGGTGCGCCTCCGCGAGCACGAAGCCGCGGCCCTTGTTCACGTGCAGCTCCATGTTGAGGGAGCGATCCTCCTGGAGCGTGAACAGGTGATGGTCGTCGTCCATGACCTCGGAGCCCGCGGGCGCCTGAATCATCGACGCGGTCACCGGACCGGCCTTGTCGACGTGCAGTTCCAGCACGACCGAATCCACGTCGTCGTCGAGCGTGACGACGAGAGATTTCAGGTTCTGGATGACCTGATGAACGTCTTCCACAACGCCCTGGATCGTTTGGTGCTCGTGCACAACCCCGTCGATGCGGAACGCCCAGACGGCCGATCCACGCAGCGACGAAAGAAGAACCCGACGTACCGAATTACCGAGCGTGTGACCGAAGCCACGTTCGAGCGGCTCGATCACGAACTGAGCCGACCGCGCACCATCCGCGGCGTCGACACGCTCGACGCGCTCGGGAAGCACGAGTCCGTTCAGATCTAGTTCCACAGTACCCTCCTGAATGCTTCGTTGACGCCCTGCGCTCCCATGAAGAGCCACGGCGAATGCATTACTTCGAGTAAAGCTCCACGATCAGCTGCTCCTGGATCGGGAACGAGATGTCCGAGCGCATCGGCACACGAACGACGCGTCCAACGCGCGCCTTTTCGTCCAGAGCCAGCCACTCGGGAAGAGTGGGCCGCGTACGGGCCTCGAGAGAGACCTCGATCGGGAGAATGTTCTTCGACTTCGTACGGATGGAGATCTCGTCGCCCGCGGACATCCGGAAGCTCGGGACGTCCACGGTGCGTCCGTTCACCTCGACGTGACGGTGACGCACGATCTGACGGGCCTGGTTGCGGCTCTGCGCAAAGCCCATCCGGAAGATGATGTTGTCGAGACGCGACTCGAGCGCGACCAGCAGGTTGTCACCCGTGACGCCCGGAATGTGGTTCGCGTACTCGAACAGGCTCCGGAACTGCTTCTCCGGCAGACCGTAGATCCTCTTGACCTTCTGCTTCTCACGAAGCTGTACCGCGTAGTCCGACTGCTTGCGGCGACGAGCCTGGGCAGGGCCATGCTGACCCGGCGGGTAGGCGCGACGCTCGATGGGGCACTTCTCCGTGTAGCACTTTTGACCCTTCAGGAAGAGCTTCTGGCCTTCGCGGCGGCAGAGCTTGCAGACGGGTCCGGTGTAGCGAGCCATGACTTAAACCCTGCGCTTCTTCGGCGGCCGGCAGCCGTTGTGCGGCAGCGGCGTGACGTCGAGGATGGATTTGATGAAGAGGCCGGCCGCAGCGAGCGCCTGAATCGCGGACTCTCGCCCGGATCCGGGGCCCTGCACACGCACGTCGACGCGCTTCACGCCCATCGATGCGGCTTCGCGGCCGACCTGCTCGCCCGCAACCGTCGCGGCAAACGGGGTCGACTTCTTCGAACCCTTGAACCCGGCCTTGCCGGCGCTCGCCCAGCAGATCGTGTTGCCGGCGCTGTCCGTGATCGTGATCACGGTGTTGTTGAACGTCGCTTTGATGTGCGCGACGCCCTCAGCCTCGACGACCTTCTTGCGCTTCTTGGTTCCTGGCTTGGCCACGTGTATGCGTCCTGTTCCTGCGGATCGACTTCGTATGAATCAGAAGCCGCGAGCGCGGGAAGCCTTGCGACCACCCGACGACCTCACGGCGTCGTGGTTACTTCTTCGGCGGCGCCTTCTTTCCGGCGATCGCCCGCTTCTTACCCTTGTGCGTCCGCGCGTTGGTGTGCGTGCGCTGACCGCGGACGGGCAGGCCGCGGCGATGACGCAGACCGCGGTAGCAGCCGATGTCCATCAGCCGCTTGATGTTCATGGAACGCTCGGTTCGGAGCGCACCTTCGACCTTGTAGTTCCCCTCGATCTGACGACGGAGACGATTCACATCGTCATCATCCAGATCCTGGGTGCGACGATTAGGGTCGACACCGCACGCGTCGAGGATCTTCTTCGCCCGCGCTGGGCCGATCCCGAAGATGTACGTGAGGGCGATCTCGATCCGCTTACCCCGCGGAAGATCGACTCCGGCAATACGCGCCATGATTAACCCTGTCGCTGCTTATGCTTGGGATTCCGTGAACAGATGATGCGCACCACACCCTTGCGGCGGATCACTTTGCAGTGCTCACAGATCGGTTTTACGCTGCTTCGGACCTTCACTTCTCGTCTCCAAATCCGTTTGTAGCAGAGCATGGAAGTATAACTAGCCCTGGGAGGCCTCTCAAGACGTCTCG
>CALHIO010000057.1 GCA_938030915.1 uncultured Gemmatimonadota bacterium | reverse complement strand
TCCGACAAGGCGTATGCGACCGGCTTCCGCTATCTGATCATCCACGTCGTGTCGGGCGTGCTTTTGCTCTCCGGCGCGCTCATGCTCGCCCACCAGACCTGCTCCATCGAATTCGGACATGTCGCCGGCGAACTGCACGGTGACGAGGGTGGGGGACTGGCTGCCGCCGGGCTGCCGGCGCTCCTCCTCCTGATCGCGTTCGGGATCAAGGCAGGCTTCCCACTCGCACACAACTGGATCACCGAGGCGTACCCCGAGAGCACGCCGACCGGGACGGTCTTCCTGAGCGCGTTCACGACGAAGGTCGCGGTCTACGCGCTGGCTCGGAGCTTCGGTGGGCTGGACGAGCTGATCTGGATCGGAACGGCGATGACGTTCTTCCCGATCTTCTACGCCGTACTCGAGAACGATCTGCGTCGCGTCCTCGGCTACTCCATGATCAACCAGATCGGCTTCATGGTCGCCGGGATCGGGATCGGCACGGCGATGGCCGTGAATGGTGCGGTCGCCCACGCCTTTGCGGACGTGATCTTCAAAGGCCTGCTTTTCATGTCGATGGGCGCCGTCCTGACGATGACCGGTCGGACCAAGGGCACCGATCTCGGCGGCCTGTACAAGACGATGCCGCTCACCGCGACGCTCTGTATCGTCGGTGCGTCGGCGATTTCGGCGTTCCCGCTGTTCAGCGCGTTCGTGACAAAGTCGATGATCATGGTGGCCGCGATCGACGAGCATCACTACATCGTCTGGCTCTTCATGCTCTTCGCGTCGGCGGGTGTGCTCGAGCACGCGGGGATCAAGATCCCGTTCTTCGCCTTCTTTGCGCACGATTCCGGCATCCGAACGAAGGAACCGCCCAAGAACATGCTCGTGGCGATGGTGATCGGTGGCGCGCTGTGCGTCCTGATCGGGGTCTTCCCGGGTGTGTTCTACACGCTGCTGCCGTTCGAGATGGACTACCATCCGTACGACACCCGACACGTCCTGACTCAGCTGCAACTCCTGTGCTTCGGAGCGCTCGGCTTCATCACTCTGGTTAAGACAGGCGTTTATCCGGACGAGAAGCGCGCCGTCCACATCGACGCGGAGGTCCTGTACCGGAAGCTTGGCCCGTGGGTCGTCACGACGGTCGGAAGCGTCGTCGGCGCCATGGATCGGGCTGTGCGGGGGGCCGTGATGGGTCTCGTGCACTCGGTGATGGGCGGCCTCGGGCGTACACATGGCGAATTGGGCCCGTTGGCGCGATCGTGGGCTTCGGGTAGCATGGTATTCTGGGTCGCGCTTTCGCTGGCGGTGTACCTCCTGTTCTACCTCTTCTGATCGACATCCTCGGCCCCCCTAATCGGGGTGGTCGGGAGAGGGCATGACCACGTGACGGCCAGGCTGGCGACACACCCCGATATCGCGGGTCGTACCGCGCACGTTCTCGAACGACTCCACCACGCCGGAGTCGACGTCGACTTCGTGGGTGAACTCGATCGTTCGGCCCCCTTCGCCGGGCTCCGGGAGCATCAGATCGATCTCGCCCTCGTCGGGGTGTCTGCGATGCGGGGCAGCGTCTCCGACGAGTTCACGACCGTCGCCGTTCTCCCGCGCATGGAAACGCGAGACGTCGTCGTGGCGCTTCAGGGGCGTGCGATGCCTCTGGCCCGTCTCCCCGCGGGAGCCACGGTGGGGTACACCGGTGCGAGACGAGGCGCGTTCCTGGCGGCGCATCGGTCGGACCTGCAGCGACTCGATATGGGTGCGGCGGAGGTTCGTGCGGTCGCCGATCGCGCCCGGGCAGGCGGGAAGGATGACTCAGGTTCCGCGGGTCTCATGGCATCCGCCCCTGACGCCCTCATTATGAGCGCCCTCGATGCGCGTGAGGCGGGGCTTCTGGATACCGCGGTCGAAGCCCTCGACCCGAAAGCCTGGTCGCCCGAGCCGGGACAGGGAGCGCTCGCGTTGATGGCTCGTCATCCGATTGCCGAGGCGACTGCTCTGAACCATCTGCCGACCCGGACGGCTCTTCGCACCGAGTTGGCGTTGCTCGACGCAATCGAGAAGTACGGGAGCGAGACACTGGGCTGCCTGGCTCAGCCGTCCGGCCGCTGGATTCGACTTTGGGCTGCAGCAGCCAGCCCCGCGGGCGACCGTCTGGTGCGCTCGGATCTCACCGGCCCGCTCGATGAGCCCGAGAGCCTGGGTGCGGCCGTGGCTTCGGAACTGGTGGCTCGCGGGTATCGCTTGCTCGCTGGGGTGGAGGGGTCGTGAGCCTTCGGACGGCTCCGGACAAGCTCGTCACCCGCGACGAGCTGGTGAGGCGTCTGTCCCGGCCCAGGACGGAACGGGTCGTCTTCACGAACGGAGTGTTCGACCTCATGCACCGGGGGCATGCGACATACCTGAGCGCGGCGCGAGCCCTGGGTGACGTTCTCGTCGTCGGCGTGAACACCGACCGATCGACGCGTCGTCTCGGCAAGGGCACGGAGCGCCCTCTCGTCCGGGAGGCGGACCGGGCATTCGTGCTCGCTGCCCTCGAGTGTGTCGACTACGTGTGCCTCTTCGACGAGGATACGCCTGCGGCGCTCATCGACGCGCTGCTTCCCGACGTCCTCGTCAAGGGCGGAGACTACGATCTCGACGGCGTCGTCGGGCGAGACACGGTCGAGACGCACGGCGGCCGGGTCGAAGTCATTCCCTTCGTGGAGGGGTACTCCACGACCGACCTCGTTCGACGGATCCGCTCGAACGCGGACGACTCCTCCTCCTGACCCCCTCCCACTCATGTCAGAGCGACACGACGGACGCCGTCCCGATCAAGGGCGGCCGATTCTTATCGAGATGGGTACCTCGCCGTATGCCGAGGGCTCATGTCTCATTTCCACTGGCAACACGCGCGTCCTGTGCACGGCCAGCGTCGCCGAAGGCGTGCCGGCGTGGCGCGAGCGGAGTGGAGCAGGGTGGGTGACCGCCGAATACGCGATGCGTCCGCGGGCTACGCACACGCGTAGCGGAAGAGAACGGAACGGCCCCAAGGGGCGCACGCAGGAGATCCAGCGACTGATCGGCCGCTCGCTCCGCTCTGTGACGGACATGCGCGCGATGGGTCAGCACACGATTACGGTCGACTGTGACGTGCTGCAGGCGGACGGAGGGACGCGGACGGCCGCCATCACGGGTGCATGCGTCGCCCTGGAGCTGGCGACCCGCTGGATGATGCACGAGGGCCTGGTGGAGCGTTCCCCCGTCCGAGAGAAGGTTGCGGCCGTCAGCGTGGGGATCGTCGATGGGCTGCCCTGTCTCGACCTCGACTACCGCGAGGACTCCAGCGCACAGGTCGACATGAATCTTGTCGCCACGGAGAGCGGGGGACTGGTCGAGGTGCAGGGAACCGCGGAGGGTGATCCGTTTCCCCGCCGGGATCTCGATCAGATGATCGACCTCGGGATGGCGGGAATCGAGACGCTTCTGGCCGCCCAGGCGCGCGCCCTCTCCGGACGCTGACGTGCAACTTCTGATCGCGACCCGGAGCAGCGGCAAGATGCGCGAGATCCGACGCATCCTGGCGGAGGTGCCCGATCTCGAGGTGCTCGGTCTCGACGACGCCGGCGTGGCCTATCGGTCGGAAGAGGAGGAACTCGAGCCGTTCGACACGTTCGAGCAGAATGCACTGTCGAAGGCCCGCTACTTCGCGGAACGGTCAGGGCTTGCGACCGTCGCTGATGATTCCGGGATCTCTGTGGATGCACTCGGAGGTGCTCCCGGCGTTCGCTCGAAGAGGTTCGCGCCGGATGGGGGTGCTGCGCCGGCGGATCTGGACGGGCTGCCGCTGGACGACGCGAACAATCGCCATTTGATCGAGAGACTGCGCGGCGTGCAGCCCGAAGATCGCACCGCGCGGTATGTGTGCGTCGCCGCCCTGCTGGAGTCCGCGGACGCGGAACCGGTATTCTTCCGTGGTGAGGCGCCGGGACGGATCGTGGACGTACCGGCAGGATCAGGCGGTTTCGGGTATGATCCTCACGTCTTCAATGAGGCGTTGGGTCGGACGTATGCCGAGATGACGCCTTCGGAGAAGGATGCCCGCAGCCACCGTGGTGCCGCATTCCGATCCCTTGCGGCACATCTCCTGGATCAGACACGCTGATGCCCCGAGATCCACGCACGCACCCGACAGAGATCGGGCCGTCGGAGGACGAGACCCGCCTGCGCATCGTCTGGGGGGATGGGGTCGCCGCAGAGTATGTGCCGAGAGAGCTTCGGCTCGCGTGTCCCTGCGCCGGTTGCGTCGATGAAATGACCGGTGTCCGGACCCTCAGACCCAACGAGGTGCCGATGGACGTGTATCCGACGGCCATTCACTACGTCGGCCGCTACGCACTCCAATTCGTCTGGAGTGACGGGCACTCGACCGGCTTCTACACCTTCGACTTTCTCAGGAAGACGTGGGAGGCTCGGGGCTCCGAAGAATGACTCACATGCGGTTGTCGACCCTCGGCGACCGCGTGTGCGCTCAGCGGCATTCCCGTGGCGGTGCGTCGTAGTCGAAGTCGTGCACGGGAAGCCCGCTCGGGACCGAGGCCGGAATGAGATACCGCAGTGCGTCCGGATGGGCATCGGGGTCGGAGAGAGAGATCTCGACAAAGGCGACCAGGTCTTCGAACTGATCGAGCGTCAGGCGACCCCGCGGGATTCTCGCCAGTTCGTGAGCCAGCTGAATCATGTCTTCGTCCGGACCCCGCTTTGCCCGTAGTCGATATTCGAGGTGCTCTCCCGAGAAGCTCTCGAGAGACTCGCGCATCTCGAGGTGATGCCGAATCGAATTGTCCAGACAGACAAAGGCACCGTTGTGCATGAAGGTCGGCTGGTACGCCACGTTTCGGAGCGGCGTCGATCGGAACTTGTACCGGTCACCCGTGTCACCCGTGCTGCGCTCGCGTCCGAAGTCTTCATCGTAGCCTGGCCCGTCGAAGACCGCATTGGTCTCGGAGGGCGCGATCTGCGGGACACCGATCGCGTGTGACTCGAAGTCGCTGAACATCTGGTTCGCGTATCCGAGGGTGATGTGGCACTCGAAGCAGGCAGCGGGATCACGGAAGAACAGGAGGGCCCCCCTTTTTTCCGGGGGCGTCATCGCTGCCGTGTCACCGCGCGCGTACTGGTCGAGCGGTGCGTCCGCCCGGATCAGCGTGAATTCGAATTCGGCGATCGCACGAGCGATATGCTCATATCTCACCGGGCCCCCGGCGGCGACCTCCGGGAAGCTCTCGGCGAACCGGGTACGGTATTCGGAGACCTGATCGACTCGACTCGCGATCTCCGAGCGGATGGCATCGTTGTCACCCTTAAAGTCGAATCCGGCCATCTCGATCTTGTCCGTGACCGGCGTGAACGCCTGGGCCATGAGGAGGTGGTCCAGATCTGACAGGCTGTACCCCTCAGGCTGCGGAAGGCGGAAGCCCTGAGAGTTGTCGAACCCATCGAGTGACTCTGCGGCGAACCGTCCGTCCCACATCAGATTGGGATAAAAGGCCGCGTTGATGATCGTCGGGGCACGCCGCAAGTTGAATGGGCCATCGCGACCTGGGCCGACGACCCCGTTGTTCTGGATCCCGATCGAGATCGATTTCGAGTCGTTGAAGCTGACATTCGGCCCGTGACACCCCGAGCAGCTGTTGTCCTGAGTGATCGAGAGGATCGGGTCGAAGAAGAGCAGGCGCCCCGTCTCCGCCAGTGCCTGATCGATCTCCCGACCGAGCATCGCGGTAAAGCGCTCCTCGATACGGCCGTCGATTCCCATGAGGGAAAGCTGCAGCTGGAGTTCCTGGTCGATCGCTAGGCCGGACGTGTCCTCGATCTCCTCGATGAGCGGAACCACGGGTTCGTCGGAGCAGGCAGCCAACCAGATGCCGGATGCGGCAAGGACGAGCGAGACCCATGCACCCCGTGCACTGGGCCGGACGGCGAACGAGCGGAACATGCTGCGGAGAACCCTCTTCGTGCCCCGACATCGGGCGGTTGTGCGTACCTCGGGACTGTAGGTCCGAACGCCTGTCGGATCAAGCGTTTTTCGGAGCACGGGACCATGGCGTCATCGCCCGGCCTGCGTACCTTGGCAACGCCCTCCGGGAACGCCCTCGAACGCGCCGGCACGCATGCCCCTCACTACCCCGTTTCACCCTCGAGTCGAGGCCCGAAACGAGGCTGGACTGTGGAAACACTGGGCCGGCTATCTGGTCGCGCCCCAATATCAGTATTCGCTGAGTGCCGAGTACTACGCGATCCGCAATTCGGTCTCGTTGCTCGATACGACGCCCCTCTTCAAGTACCGCGTTTCGGGCCACGACGCTGCCCGGTTCCTCGGACGTGTCCTCGCCCGGGACATTGCCGGGTGCCCGCTCGGCCGGGCCCAGTACACATGCTGGTGCGACGAGCGCGGCTTCGTGCTTCAGGACGGGGTCGTCATGCAGGTGGACGAGGGAGAGTACTGGCTGACGGCGGCCGAGCCCACGCTGCGGTACTTCCGGAGCGTGGCTCGGGAGATGGGCGTGGATGTCGAGATCGAGGACGTCTCCCGTGCGTTCGGCATCCTCGCGCTGCAGGGGCCACATGCTCACGAGGTCATCCGTCAGCTCACCGACGCGGCGACGCCGCTGAGTTATTTCGGGGCGACCTGCGCAATCATCGAACAGCGGCCGGTCATGATCTCACGGACCGGGTACACAGGAGACCTCGGGTACGAACTCTGGATTCGCGCAGAGGACGCGTGCGTGGTGTGGGACGCACTCATGCACGCTGGACACGGGCATAACATCATCCCGATCGGAACGACGGCGCTGAAGATGGCCCGGATCGAGGCGGGGCTTCTTCTCATGGGTGCCGACTTCCACTCCGCTCGGTTCGCTTGGGTCGACGAGCAACGTGAGACACCCGTCGAGCTTGGTTGGTCGTGGATGTTCCGGAAGCTCGGCGAAGACGATCGGGACTTCGTGGGGCGCGCCGCCATCGAGTCCGAGCTTCGAGATCGGACGAGCCGCTGGACCACGGTCGGTCTGGCCGTCGACTGGCACGACTACGAGCGCGTCTACACCTCGGCCGGGGTCGTTCCGCCCCGGCACGAGGTGTACTCCGAGTCGACGATGAGCGTGTACCGGCGCGGAACGACGGAATGGGACTACGCCGGATATGCCAGCAGCTTCACGACCTCCTCTCTCCTGCGGACGCCCCTCGCGATCGCGAAGCTTCCCTTTGATCTCGCGAAACCGGGTTCGGAGGTCGATCTGGAGGTTACGGTTGTCCGACGCCCGCAGAATGTCCTCGCCCGAGTGGCCCGCATGCCGTTCTACAACCCTGCCCGAAAGTCGGCGGCGATGAATGAGGAGGCCGGGGATGAGTGACGCTCGGCGGTACGACGCGATCGTCGTCGGCGCGGGCCACAACGGACTGGTCAATGCGTGTTACCTGGCGAAAGCCGGCCTGGACACGCTCCTGCTGGAGCAGCGCCATCTCGTGGGCGGCGCGACCATCACCGAGGAGCTGGTGCCTGGTTTTCACTTCACCACCTTCTCCTACGCCATCAGTCTGATGCGCCCCGAGATCGTTCAGGACCTCGACCTGGTGAAGCATGGCATGATGGTGCTGCCACTGGTGAACACCTTCCAGCCCGGACTCGATGGCGAGTATCTGCTGCTGGGCCCGGACTCGGACGCGAACTACCACGAGATCGCCCGGCATTCGCCGGCGGATGCGGAGGCCGCCCGCGACCTGGATCACATGATCGCGCGGCTGGTTCGCGCGTTGAAACCATGGATGGACCGGATTCCTCCGAACAGCCGGAGTGACGATCCTGCCGAAATCGCGGCCCTGGCCGAGCTCAAGGGGTGGTACGACGAGCTCGACCCTGAGGTCCGGACGATGTTCGAGATGTTCCGAACGATGTCCGCGGCGCAGATCCTCGACGAGTACTTCGAGCACGAGCTCGTGAAGTCGCTGTACGCGTCGAGTGGCATCATTGGAAGCCGATGCAGTGTTCGTGACCGCGAGTCCGGTCTCGTCTGGCTCTTTCACAAGTTGGGTGAGTACGACGGTGAGCCCGGCCACTGGGGCTTCCACAAGGGCGGCAACGGAGGCTTCACCCAGGTCCTGGCGCAGGCCTTCGAAAGTTTCGGGGGTACGATTCGCCTGAACTCCCCGGTGGCTCGCGTGCGGTATGAGAACGGGCGCACTGAGGGCGTCGAACTCTCAGACGGTACCGTCATCGACGCGGACC
>CALHIO010000056.1 GCA_938030915.1 uncultured Gemmatimonadota bacterium | reverse complement strand
CGCCGAAGAAGAAGGCTGCGCCGAAGAAGAAGGCCGTGAAGAAGGCCGCGCCCAAGAAGAAGGCCGCGCCGAAGAAGAAGGCCGCGCCGAAGAAGAAGGGTCGGAAGAAGTAGGGTAGCCGCGGACTTCGGCTGGCGGCTGGTCCAGCCGGTGGAGGCGTCGACGTCCATTCGGGGTGTCGGCGCCTCTTCGCGTCAAACCCGTTCCCAATGAACTGATCCATGACCGGATATGTGAGCACGAGAAGAGAAGGACCCGTGTCACTGGCAGACGCGGTGCTTCATGGCATGCCCGCGGACGGTGGGTTGTTCGTGCCCGTGAGGAAGCCAGTGTTCACGTGGCCACCACCCGAGGGTTCGACGGCGGAGTGGGCCGCTCCTCGACTCATCGGAGATCTGGATCCGAAGCTCATGAGGAGCGTCGCTCGGGAGGCGTGTGACATCCCGTTTCCGCTCGTCGAGGTAGAGCCGGATCGCTTCGTCCTGGAGCTGTTCCACGGGCCCACGCACGCCTTCAAGGATGTCGGCGCCCGGTTCATGGCCGCGCTTGTACCACAGCTGGCTGACGCGTCGAACGAGCTCGTGACGATCCTCGTCGCGACGTCCGGTGATACCGGTGGAGCCGTAGCAAACGCGTTCCTGGGTCGATCCGGAACGAGGGTCGTCGCCCTGTTCCCTCTCGAGGGGGTGAGCGAGCGTCAGCGGCGCCAGATGACGACGCTCGGGGGCAACGTCGGCGCGGTCGGGGTGCGCGGCACCTTCGACGACTGTCAGCGGATGGTGAAATCGTGTTTCGCCGACGACGCGCTCAGTGCTCGGCACGGCCTTACCTCAGCCAACTCCATCAATATCGCTCGTCTGTTACCGCAGGCGATCTACTATCTCGATGCGGCCCGACGGTTCGATGAGCCTGTTCACTTCGTGGTCCCGTCGGGGAACCTCGGTAATCTCTGCGCAGGCTTGATTGCAGCCAGGGGCGGTATGCCTCATGCGGGCTTCACGGCGGCCTTCAATCGCAATCACGGAGTTGCGAATTATCTGCAGGGAGCCCCGTTCGCGCCGGCGTCCTCGGTCCGAACGGTCTCGAATGCCATGGATGTTGGAGATCCCAGCAACCTCGAACGCATCCGCTGGCTGTACGACGGGGACGATGAAGCACTTCGTGCCCACGTTCGAGGGGTGTGGATTACGGATGACGAGACGGTGTCGACCATTGAGCATGTGCATCGACGCTCAGGGTATGTGATGGATCCGCACACGGCCGTGGCGTATGCCGCGGCATCTCGCCATGATGGCGTGTCCGCTCCGGTCGTCGTGCTTGCGACCGCTCATCCCGCGAAGTTTCCGGATGTCGTAGAGGACGCGATCGGGGAGCCGGTCGAGATCCCTCGCTCGATCCGGGATGCCCGTGGAAGGAAGGAGTCGATGTCGGTGATCGCACCGGACCTTGGAGAATTGCGTGCGCTTCTCGACGGGGTGAGTTCGTGACTGAGCTCATGCCGGCGCGCGTTCGTGTTCCGTGCTCGACGTCGAACCTCGGTGCCGGATATGACACCATCGGGCTCGCCCTCGATCGTTTTCTCGAAGTTTCGTTTACGCCCGACGACCGCGGAGAGCTCTCCGTGTCGCGGAGTGGCACGCTTCAGCGTCTCGAAGAGGAGGGAGAACCCGATGTCGTTGCCGAGCTGCTGACAAGGAGACTGAAGAAGGCGGGGATCAAGCCTTCCGGGCTGCTGAACCTGCACTCGAACATCCCGGTAGCTCGCGGTCTCGGCGCGTCGGCAGCTGCGCGGGTCGCCGGCTTCGATCTGTCACTTGCGGTGCAGGGGCTACCTCGCGACGACGACGCTGTCTTCGCTCACGCGCTTCGGGCGGAGGGGCATGGCGACAACGCGGCGCCCAGCCTGTTCGGCGGGCTCCGTGCCGTGGCGAGCACACCGGACGGCCCGGTCGTGATGGGACTGACACTCAGTCCCGCGGTTGGCTTCGCCTATGCCGCGCCTGCGGCCGGCGTCTCTACGGAAGAGGCTCGGAGGCTTCTACCGAAGCAGGTTCCCCACAAAATGGCTGCGGCAGCGCTGGGACGCGTGGTTGCTCTTCTCCGTGGCCTCGCTGAGGGCAATCCGGAGTTGATTCGGATCGGTGTCCGTGACGAGCTGCACGTACCGCACCGGCTCGCTCTCATCCCCAGCGCCCTGACGGCGATCTCGGCGGCCGTGGACGCAGGAGCTTGGGCCGCGACGGTGTCGGGGGCCGGCTCGGGACTCATCGCCATGTGTGACCCTTCGGATGCCGACGCCGTGGGTGTGGCAATGCACGAGGTGTTCGACGCAGGCACGGGTGACCCTGAGTGCGTCGGATTCGCCGTGCGGCCGTGCGAAGTCGGGCTCGAGCGTCTCAAGGCCTGACGTTCAGCGCGTTCTGATGCCCCGGGATCCCCAGGCGAGGTAGAGGTTACTCATCAGGCGGCCCGCGAAAAACGCGGAGAAGGCCGCAGTGGCGCCTACCACGTTCAGACCGAAGCCGAGGGCAGAGAATACGGTCGCCACGGTCATGACTTCGAGTGCGCTCGCTACCGTGATGAGCTGAGTGCGGCGTCCCTCGACCAGGACTGCGCGCTGAAGGGACAGCAGAACGGACAGGGCGGGTAGCAGGACGATTACTCGTGTCGGCGTGAGGGCAAAGTCGGCCAATTCAGGGGTCAGCCCCGAGATCGTCATGAAGTAGACGTGGGAAAGTGGTGTGAACGCGACCAGGGCGAGACCTGCCGACGTTGCGGTGCCGAGGCTGAGCGCGAATTTCGAGAGCGCGCCGTAGTTGACGAAGCGTTCCCCCATGAGGGCAATCGCCGTGTCCTGATAGGCGAGGCCCATGGAGCGGAAGAAGAACGAAAGGGAGTGGACGACCGGGAAGACGGCGAGAGACTCCACGGGCGAGACGCTACGGCCCATGAAGAACGTCAGTAGCGGCTGAACGGAGAGGCTGATCAGGGACGTGAGTGCGAGCGGGTAGTAGAACGCGGCGATCTCTCCGTAGCTGATATCTCGAGGCTCTCCAACATCCAGTTCGCCAGCGAGAATCTCGCGGACCGTGCTGGCCGCCATGAACCTGGCGGCGATGGCTTCGACCGTGACGCCCGTCGCAAGGGAGAGAGCGCCGACCCAGGCTCCGGGTATCCCGAGCAGGAAGAACCCGACCAGCGCCGCGATGACCATGCCGCCGAGGCGGATCACCGTCCCGTAGGCCACGAGCTTCGTCTTGCCAGATCGAATCAGCACGCCCTGTAGGAAGCGCCGATATCCGATCGCGCTCGGCCATGGAAGCATGAACCAGAGCGCCCCGTACGTCAGGTCGGCTACCTCACGAGGTACCCCCATCAGCCCGGGGATGAGCACTTCGTATACGTCCGGAATCAGGACGACGAGCAGAAGTCCCGTAGTCCCCAGACATAGGACGCGGGAGAAGTTTCTCAGCTTGATGAAGCTCACTCGATCTCTCACGATCGAGGTTGCTGCGCTCATCAGCATGATCACGGGCGCCTCGATCAGAATCGCAAGCGCGAACGCGACGCCGTGTGCTGCGAGGTTGTACGTCGGATCCGGAAGTCGGGCGATGATCGCAGCGAGGAACGGCCCCTCCGAGGCCATCATCACCCATGTGGCGGCCAGGGGCGCCCAGAAGAGGAGAATGGCGCGCTGGGAGGGGGCCTCGGTCGGCGAAGACATCAGGTCGGAACGGGCACCCGGGAGTGAAGCGGCACGGCGCAGCATTCTCGCGTATTTGATGTTGGCGGAGAACCCCCGGGGGCCCGCGCCGTCTGTCGGGTGATGCGTCGTTTCTTACTGGGCCTGCCTCAATTCGTAGCGACGCTCCGCGTACGCTCCGTCTTCCACCCAGAGGCGCCGAGCCCGGCTCTCGATCACCGGTCGCACGAAGCGGGCGAACATCTTCATGAAGGGCAGGAACTGCGGACGGTCCGAGGTGGCGAGCGTCGTCTCGATGACGGCCGAACGGCCCGGCTCGATCGGAGTCGCGTGGGTCTCTACGACCGATCCGACTCCTTCGCCGCGGATGATCGTCATCACGATAGTCCGTGGCTCCGGACACTCGAAGATCGCATCAACCTCCATGCCGACACGCTTCGTCATCCGATATACGACGCGGACGGTGACCGTTGAGTCGGTCTTTTCCAGCGCCCGGAGGTTACCGAACGAGTGCGGATGGAAGTGGGATCCGTGCCATGGGTCCAGGCGATTGGCGATCACGTCCCGGGGGTCGCACTTCGCTTCGAGACGCATCGTGGCATCGAAGTAGGGATTCGGGCGGGCCGGCAGGATGGGCTCGTCCGTGAGTTCCTCGCCTTTACCCGAGCGCAACCAGAGCAGGACCCCATCATCGAATGTCGTGAGCGGCTTCCAAGCGCCGAGGCCCTCGGTTCCGATCGCAAGTCCGTGCCACGGGCATACCACGCACCCGTCACGAACGAAGCCGTCGGACATGCGAGCGCCCATGTGAGGGCAGCTGTCCGGAGCCACCGCGATCCCGTCGGCGGTCCGCCACACGACGTAATCCTCGCCGTCGATGCGATACCCGTGCGGCCCGTCCCCGATTGCCCGCGTCGCATCGACGACGAACCAGCCTCCGGCCGGTTTGGCGAGGGCATGCTCGAGCGCGGAGTTGATCCACGCGGGCTGGGCCTGCTTCCAGTCGGGCAGATCCGAAATGGCATCGGTGGGGGGCAGCTTGCGCCCGACATTCAGGAACTTCGGCTCCGTCATTTGCTTCTCCGAATCAGAAAGGCCGAGCGAGTATACCACGTGGCGGAACGGACAGCACCGGCTCCGAACGCACGTTTTCCGAGGCGAGGAGGTGGTTGGCGGCGAAGAAGCCTGACGCCGTGGCGCGCTCCATGAGAGCGCTGGGAATCGGCAGCTTCACCAGGTCGCCTGCGATGGCGACTCCGGGAAAGGGTGTGTCCACAGACGGTCGATCTTCGAAGGACCCCGGCGCGAACGCCGGGCAGTCCTGGCGCACGAGGTAGCGTTCCTCGAGCACGTGTGCGCCGCGTGTCTCCGGATAGAGGTGATAGAGGCCGTCGAGCAGATAACGACGCATCTCGTCCTCCGGAATGCCCGGATCGACCGCGTATGCGTGCAGTTCGACCACGGAGCCACCCGTGCGCTCGGCCCACTCGCGACTCTCGTCCTCGAAGAGGTGATAGAGGGAGATATTGTCGAGGGGTCCGAGGCCGGTTGTACCGATGAACGGCTGTCGCCCGTCTGCGGTCGGGCGGTCGAGCCAGAGCCGCCATACCACGAAGGGGTTCGTGAGCGCGAGTCCCTCGATCGAGGATCGCCATGGCGCGTCGTCGAGATCGGGTGAGGCGTCGACGACGGACTGGAGAGGGGATACAGGAAGCGCGAGGACCACGCCGTCTGCGTGCACGTCACCCCCGTCGGCATCGACAGTCCACCCGCCGTCGCCACTCCGCCGCAGCGCGTTCACCTCCGAGCCCATCCGGCGTGTTACGCCCAGTCCATCGAGGTATTCGCCGAAGGGTGTCCAGATCGCGGTCGAGAACGGGGAAGCCGAGACATCGAAAACCAGCCCTTCCGGGTTCCCGGTGAAGTAGAAGTGGAACATCATGATCAGCTCACCCGCCGACATCTCCCGCTCCGGGTTGAAGAAGGAGTGAGCGAAGACGTCGAAGAAGAGTCGGCGGGCCCGGGGCGGAAAGCCGAGTGAGTCGAGGTACGCTCCGGCATCGGTGCGGTC
>CALHIO010000055.1 GCA_938030915.1 uncultured Gemmatimonadota bacterium | reverse complement strand
CGGCTTCATCCTGAAGCCGATCGACCAGGGCGCGCAGAGTCGGCTCCCCCGTCTCGTACGTCTCCCATGCCGCGAAGAGTGAATGGTGCCGGCGTATCCCCGGACTCCGCCCAGCAGCCAGGCCGAAGTAGGGATTCATCTCCTGAGACCAGCGCCACGCGAGTGTCGCCTGAACCGCCAGTGGCAGCGCCCAGCTCCACGCAGGTACGAGTGCGGGCAACCAGAGAACGAACAGGATCCCGGTGACGGCGGGCAGCGTGAAGGCGACGGGCCCGGACCATGACGGCAACGCACCATCCGCGCCAAAGGGATCCGGAAGCCGTGTCCACTCGAGAAAGCGCGTCCACGCTCGTGCGTCCGCCGGGTCGATCAGGAGTGATTCCATGGCCAGGGACTCGCGACCTTCATAGTCCTCCTTGAGTGCCCGGACGGCCGACTGACGGCGACGGATCGCGTCCGGCGGGCTCGGAGCGGATAGCCAGCGCCGCACATACTCGACCCCGGTCGGGGTCGGGGTCGGTCCGAGCAGCGCCCGAAGTGAGGCCGGTCCGAACACGTCCAGGTCGGTGGCGTACGGGTGATGCTCATCACCCGGACCAGGAGGCAGAAGAAGAGGGTCGCGATACCCCGCTTCCTCGCAGGCCACGGCGAGTGCGTCCCAGTCGCGATCGAGGCGCGCCATGCCCATGGTCGCGAGTGCACCCGCGGCACGAGCGCGCCTCACCTCTTCCCGAAGCCGTCGATGGCCCAGGACCAGACCGATGAATACGGTACCCGAGATCAGGGCGACCACGCTCGGGATCAGCGCCGGTATCGGGAGGTCATTGCGGAGCAGACCCGACACCGCCCCCACGACGAATACGGCGATGCGGGCGATCTCGACGCGGCGAGCCCTCTGCTCGAGCGCACGCACCTCTCGGGCCCGCGCACGCGATGCCTGCTCGTACGCAGTGCGCGGCTGGCTCACCCCGCCGTCTCCTGCGACACTATCGACGTCGCTCCGTTCACGATCGGATTCCATGCCTCGTTTTGTCGTATCTCACTCTGTTCGGGCCGTTCTCGCGGCTCTTCTGTGCACCCCGCTCGCGGGTTGCTCGGAGGCCGAACGGAACCCCGAGCTCTCTGATGCGGCGCGACCGCCGGACGTGCCTTCCCTGCACCATGCGGGTCTGAACTCGACCGACCCCCAGGCTGCAATCGCCTGGTACCTCGACCTCTGGCCAGCCGCGGAACGGTCCCGCTTTGCCGGACGCGAGGCTGTCGCCGCCGAAATGTACCTCGTCTTCGACGAGGTGGACGAGCCGGCGCCCGGCGCGTTCGACGAAGCGCTGGGTCGATCCGTGCCACAGAGCGCATTCTGGCACATCGGGGCGTTCATGAATACGACCACATCCGACCAGCGGCTGGCAGGGTTGGGCACGGCACATCTTCCTCTGTACACCGGGCGGATCGATGAACGAGTGTGGCGTTCTGGGCTCACCCCCTACGCCGGTATCGTGAACGCCGAAGATGTGGCCTCCTTCGAGCCGGCAGATCCACGGGCGGGCGGGTTCAGCTACGTGCTCGGCCCCGACGGCGTCCTCTTCGAGATGACGGGCGGGCCAAACACCACCGCGTCCCTCTCGCACGTGCACTTCTTCCACGAGCAACCCCGGTGCACCGCCAACTGGTACGTGGAGATGCTGGGCATGGCGTTGCCGCCCCTTCGCGGAGAGGATGGTTCGACGAGCCCGCAGCCGCCGCACGACCCCTGCGAGGGAGAGCGCGGGACACCGGGATGGCCGTCGCTCGAGTCGGCCGGCACCATTCGCCAGCCACGCGGCGCGGTGGTTCACGGAAACGGTTCGTTGTCGTCGTACCCTCGACAGTGTGACGAGACCCGCTGCGGTCACGACGAGCCCCTCGCACCGAGCCGCGGACAGGTCATCGATCACCTCGGACTTGCAGTCGAATCCGTGGACGCCTGGTTCGCCTGGCTGTCGAGACGTGGCGTGACGATGCTCGAAGCACCGCACGATATCGAGGAGGGCCGGGCATTCATGTTCGAGGGGCCGGACCGGCTTGCCATCGAGCTTGTGGAACTCGGCGGAGCTCCGTGAGCCGGGAGCGGATCCGCGCGCTCGTCGAGAGTAATCCGGGCCAGGCGAGCGAGGCCGAGTACACGCTCGTGTATGACGTGCTCATGGAGCGGGCTCCCTGCAACCTCCTCGTCTTCGGGGTCGGTCGGGACTCGTCCCTCTGGATGGACGCGAACGACGGAGGTCGCACCGTGTTCGTAGAGGACGTGAGGCGTTGGGCCGATTACGCTCGCGAACACGTCGAAGGAATCACGGTGATCGACGTGCGGTACTGGACACTTCGCATCATGTGGCACGTACTCCGATTCGTTCCTTCCGTCCTGTACATGCGGTCGTTGCCTACGCACGTACTCGAAGCCGAGTGGGACGTCATTCTCGTCGACGCCCCACGCGGCACTCGCTGGTACCGCCGGGGACGGATGATGAGCATCTACACCGCTTCGGTCCTCGCCAAGCGATCCCGCGGTATCGTCTTCGTGCATGACTGTCACCGCTTCACGGAAGCGGAGTGCAGCGATGCGTTCCTCGGCGCCGACCATATGGCGCGCGAGGTGGAGACGATGCGTTGCTACGCGTTCGGCTGACCTGATGCGCATCGGGATCGACATCCGCGTCGCCGACCCTCCGGAGGCCGGCCAGCAGCGGATGCTGTGGCGGCTCGGCTCCTGGCTCGGATCAGAGGGGCACGATGTCGAGTTCCTGACCGTCCGTCGTCAGCGGGATGACGTGACGCTTCCGACGGGCACGGGCCTGAGCACTCTTGACGACGTCTCGGGAGAGCGTCTCAGGCGTGCGGTTTCCGAACTGGCCCTGGACGCCTTTCTGATCAATCCGGAACGGTCTCGTCGATACCGCGGCATCCCGGCCAACGTCCTTCGAGCCGCCTACGGTACCGAGCATTACAAACAGAACCTCAGGTCGGTGAGGAATCCGGTGGAGCAGGCGCTTCGTCGGGCTGCGCGACTGGCGCCGTGGACTCTGGCCGATCTGCGCTGGGAACGCGCGTTCTACGAGACCCCTCGTCCCCAGCCCGACATCGTGTGTCAGTCGGAGTACATGAAAGACCTGATCCTCGGCAGCTACAGGATTCCCGAGGACCACATCCACATCGTGCCGAACGCGATCGACACCGGCGAATACAATCCGAGGCGTCGCGCCGAAGCACGTGTGGAGATGCGCGCGCGCTGGAGCATTCCGGACGACGCGGTCTGCCTGCTCTTCCTCGGCCACAACTTCCGGAGAAAGGGCCTCTGGCAGCTTCTGGAGACGATCGCTCGCGTCGGGGCGACGGATCCGCCCGTACATCTGCTGGTCGCAGGGCGAGGAACCGGGGATCGCCAACGCAGGAGGGCCGTCTCTCTCATTCGCCGGCATGGCCTCGAGGGACGCGTCCACCTCGCTGGCCCGGTCCGACCCGCCGTACACGCGCTCGCCGCCGCGGACGTACTGGCCTTCCTGTCGTGGCACGACGCCTTCGGCTGGGTTGCGCTGGAGGCGATGGGGTGCGGGATCCCCGTGATCGGAACACCGTACGCCGGATCGTCCGAGCTCATCGAGCACGGCGAGACAGGACTGATCGTCGATCCCGCCCGACCCGAGGAGGTCATACGGGCTGTGCGGTCGCTGTTGGACGAGGGCGCGCGAATCCGCATGGGTCGAGCGGCGGCCGACGTGGCGATCCGCTACGACGAAGTGGATTACTTTCGCGCCGTTCGCGACATCATGCGTACAGCCGCCGACCGCGCGGAGGGACCGATCGGCTGAGGCGACCGCGAGGGCGGTGTCACGTCCCGGTTACGGGCGCCGCGGGCTCCAGGCGATCCAGTAGTCGTCGATCGAATCGTCGTCGGTCGCAAGCTCCGAGTCACCCGCCGGCAGACCGTTGAGCTGAAAGATGTACGTCAGCACGTCGGTCGTCTGCTGACGTGACAGGCTCCAGGGATTGTCGTACGGCATCCGCTCGTTGACGTAATACCAGAGCTGGTAGACGGACTGATCTTCCCAGCGACCCTTGAAGCCGGTTTCGGTCCAGTCGGCCGAATCGTGACACTCACTGCACGTCGAACGGAACAGCACCTCACCACGCTCGGCCTGGGCGACCGTGAAGATACCGTCGGCGGTCGTCGGATCGACCTCCTCCTCCTCGGGTTCGGCGGGAGGGGCTGGCATCTCGGCGGGAGCTTGTGTGCCCGAGGAACAGGCGGCGAACAGCGCGAGTGCACATGCCGCCGTCAGGAAGCGAAAGATCTTGGCCATGGCTGAAGGTCACATGGAAAGGGTCTGGCTACGTCTGAACCGTTAGACCCGAAAGATAATTCATTTGTTGACGGGATACGGCCTTCCTCCTTCGATCGGCCGGTTCACGCAGGTCCCCGGGAACCGGCCCACACGAACGATTCCCGTTCTTCGCGGGTAGCTCGAGTCATGGACATCGGGATCTACTCCTTCGTGGAGACGCGGCTCGACCCCATCACGGGGGGTCAGACTGAAGCACGCAGCCGCATCGATCGAATTCTGGACGAGATTCAGCTCGCAGACGAGGTGGGCCTCGACGTGTTCGGCATCGGAGAACACCATCGCCCGGACTACGTCTCGTCCGCGCCTGCCGTGATCCTGTCAGCCGCGGCGGCTCGAACGAAGCAGATCCGACTGACGAGTGCCGTCACCGTGCTTTCATCGGACGACCCGGTCCGCGTCTTTCAGGACTTCGCCACCCTCGACCTGATCTCCGGAGGTCGTGCCGAGATCATCGCCGGCCGCGGCTCCTTCACCGAGTCCTTCCCTCTCTTCGGTCAGGACCTCTCCGACTACGACGAACTCTTCTCGGAGAAGCTCCAGCTGCTGCTCGAGCTGAGGGACGAAGAGGTCGTGTCCTGGCAGGGTCACCATCGACCATCCATCGACCGCCGCGGCGTGTATCCGCGCCCCGTCCAGAATCCTCTTCCACTCTGGGTCGGCGTCGGGGGCAATCCGCCCTCCGTCGTGCGTGCTGCGTCCCTCGGCCTTCCCATGGCACTGGCAATCATCGGTGGGATGCCGGAGCGTTTCTCGCCCTTTATCGACCTGTACCGCGAAGCGGCACAACGCGCCGGTCACGATCCCTCGACGCTTCCGGTCAGCATCAACTCGCACGGGTTCCTGGCCGACGACGGGGACGAGGCTGCCGACCTGGCGTGGCCGGGCTTCTCCGAAGCCATGAATCGGATCGGACGTGAGCGCGGCTGGCCACCCCAGTCTCGAGCGCATTTCGACCAGGAGCGTCAGCTGCGCGGCGCGATGGTGCTCGGCAGTCCCGACGAGGTCATCGAAAAGATCCTGTTCCAGCACGAGATCTTCGGGCATCAGCGCGTTCTGATCCAACTCACGGTCGGCCCGATGGATCACGACCGGGTCCTCCGCGCGATCGAACTTCTCGGGACCGTTGTAGCACCGGCCGTTCGAGACGCTGTCTCGACCAGGGAAACGCAGGCCGCGGTCTGACACGGTCTCATCCTCGGATCCCGCACCCCCGGGACGGGGGCCCGATCAGTGAAGAGAGACCGATCAGTCTCCGGACTTAAGCCACACAGTCAGATCATCTCCATCGCGTCGATCGGGATCCAGCCGACCTTCCCGTCGTCGAGCACGACCTCGACCCAGGACCCGGTCTGCTGATCGATCCGCACCCGCGTACCCTCGTGGACCTCGAACAGCGTAAGGTCGTCGTCGTTCGCGGGTGCCGACCGGACCGCGACTGCCTCGACGAGGACGACGCCTCGGTCGGCACGCCCGATCCCGAGATCGCGCACCAGAAGCGTGCCGCCGAACACGACCACGATCGGGATCCCGACCCGCGTCGACCAGCGACCCAGCCCCACGACGCGGTCGTCTCGGCCCAGCACGCGGAGCACGACCCCGAGCGTCACGACCAGCCAGGCGCCTCCCGCCAGCAACAGGAGAAGAGAGGTCGGGATCAGGTTGACCCAGCCATTCGCGACGGAGACCAGCCAGAAGGTCGGCATCGGTTCGATCGCATCCGCGGTGATGGAGCGGGCCAGCTCGAGATTCGCCCGTGTATCCGGGTCACCGGGCGACAGCACGAGAGCGCGCTCCCAGTGCAGAATCGACGGGCCGAGCGCACCCGACTTGAAGTACGCGTTCCCGAGGTTGTATTCGAGCCCCGCACTGGTGAATCCACCCGCGAGCACGGCCTCGTACGCTTCGATGGCCGCCGCGTAGTCGCCCTCCTGATACGCCACGTTGCCACGGTCGACGAGTTCATCCTGCGCGACAAGCCCAGGCGGGACCGCGAGCATGAGCAGCACGACGACCCGTGCCATCCCCAGAGTGTTCATCGCACAGCCCGGTCCACGTCGTCCATCAAGCCCTCCACGCGTTCGAGGAAGCGCGACGTCTCATCCGGATCCCCGGTCGGCGGGGCGAACCGCTGACGATCGCACTGCGCGAGGCAGTCGATCACGTCGTTTCGCAGCGTCTCGTCCGCGCCGACCCGCTCCAGTGCTCGCTCGATGGACGCGGACTCCAGTCCAGCCTCCGCGAGGTTCAGCCGATCCGAGATGAGACCCGTGAGAGCTCGAGAGACCTCGGCGTAGAACGCACGGCGATCGTCCTGATCGGCGAGGCGCCGTGCATCCGCCAGCCGCCGTCGCGCCACGCGCCCCGCACGCTTCCCGCGCGCATATGCGACGTCGCCCTCGAGCAGATCCCAGTGGCGGCGGAGTGCAACCGCGCCTGCGATTCCCATGAGCGGCAACAGGGCGAAGATCCAGAACCCGGCCCCGGAGAATACCGATCCACCACTCCGCCTGAGCTCGAGTGAGCCCAGACGAATGAAGCGGATATCCTGTCGGAGCTGTTCCACACCGCCCCGCGTCAGGGCGGCAGGGCCCTCCGGGACGGTACCGGCCACCGTCAGAGGAATCGGGTCGCTCACCGCCTCGCGATAGATGCCCGCCGCACCGTCGAAGTAGGCGAGCGTCACGGGCGGGATCTCTCTGCGCCCGGGAGCCCTAGGAATCACGACGTACTCGAAGGTCTTGGCTCCGGACAGTCCATCTCCGGCGACGCCGACCGTCTCCGATACCTCCGGGGGGAAGACCTCGAAATCATCTGGGAGTCCCAGCGCCGGAGGGGTGATCGAGCGAAGATGTCCATCCCCCGTCACACGAACCGTGAGCGTGACGGCCTCGTTCGCATCGACCGAATCACGGTCGACGTCGGTCGTCACCCGGAGGCTTCCTACGACGCCGGTGAAGGGGTCGGGTCGACCCGGCGGCAGCGGGATGACGTCGATCGTCAGAGGGTTGGACAGCACCGTGACGGGCACCGTCGTCGTGCCGAACAGCGAGGGCCGACCGAAGACGCGCTCGAAGGGATCCCGCCCGGTCTGAACGCGAACCGCGGCCTCGATTCCGATCGGGTCAATCGTGCGTTCACCGGGCCCGGTGGGCACCAATGCGACACGACGCACGACCGCTGTGGCGTACTGCTCTCCGTTGCGGGTGCGCTCCTCGACCTGGGGAGATCCCTGCGGCGAGACATCCTCCACCCAGAAGCCCGCGGGCTCCGGGACTGCGGTCATGCCGAAGTTCGTCACATCCACCTTCGTCCAGATTCGGTACTCGACGACGAACGGCTCCCCCTCTCTCACGGAGGTACGTGACGCCTCCGCCGTGATGAAGAGCTCGTCGGGCCCGATCCCGTTGGAGGAGACGTCCTGCGCCGCGTCGGCGGAGATCGTTACCTCGATCGGATCGGTCGTGAACGACTGGCCCTCCGCGACGATGTCCATCGACGGGATCGTATGGACCCCCTCCGCAAGCGCCTGATACCGGTGCTGCACCGTGACCGAGACCGTGGTGCGGCCGTTGACCATCTGAACGGACGACTGCGTGTTCGACCCGAGGAAACGCGCAAAAGCACCGAGGTCCGGCGGTGCGACGTCACGGTTCATCGACTGTGTGCCGGACACCTCCACGTTCAATACGAACGCCGACCCGACAGCGATCGTCGTGCCCGGAGTCACGAAGGCCCGAACAGTCACACTCTGCGCCGCGAGCGGCGTCCCGAGCGCGAACAGAACGACTCCAATCAACCCACACGCGCGGGTCGGCACGCTCATCACCACGGCTTCCTGGGGCGGCGCCCCCGAGCCGAGATCCGCTTGCGGTTCACGTCCTCGGGATCTTCTTCGATGGCATCCAGAAGCCGCTCGGCTTCCTCGGGTGTCATGTCACCCTGCTGGGGAGGCTGTTCGCCGTCCGGAGGCTCCTGCCCCTGAGGTGGAGACTCCGGTTGCTCGTCCTCGTTCTGCTCCCCATCGGAAGGATCCCGATTCTGCTGATCCTGATCCTGGTCCTGATCCTGCGGGTTCTGCTGATCCTGGTCGTCCTCCTCCTCGTCTTCGTCTTCGTCCTCCGGATCGTCCCCCTGCTGTTGCTGCTGTTGCTGCTGTTCCTGCATCTGCTCCAGCACGCGCTCGAGATTGTGCTTGGCATCTCCGTCCTGAGGGTTCAGCCTCAATGCCTGCTTGAATGCTTCCAGGCTCTCTTCGAGTTGCTGCTGCCGGTAGAGCGCGTTTCCGAGGTTGTACCACGCCGACGATGCGAGTCGCGGGTCGCTGGTCTCGATCGCACGCTGGTACGCCTCCATCGCTCGCTGATAATCGGCGTCCTGGTACAGCGCGTTTCCGTCGTTGAAGGGGATGATCGGCGACTCCGGGGCTTCCGCCATCGCCTCGAGGTACTTCTGGTGGGCTTCCGCGAAACGCCCCTCCTGATAGAGCCGGTTCCCCTCACGGACCCGTTCACGGCCCGCCTGTCCCTCCACAGGTGCTGCGACCAGACCCAGCGCGAAGAGCACTCCCGCGAGCCACCGGAACCCGAGAGTCCGACTCCCGCGCAAGCCGGCCCTGCGCCTGCTCGGCGAGCGGCGCATCACGCAGTCCTGACCCTTCCGTGACACTTGTCTCATTCGAACCTCCCGACCCACTCATGCTCCTCCGTCCTTCGGTCGGAGAGCAGAGCTTCCGTGAGAAGGAGAAGGAGCGCCAGAGCGAGGAAAATCTGGTACTGCTCCTCGAAGCGCGTCACCTCCCGCGCATCGAACTCGTCACCCTCACCGCTCGCGATACGATCCACCAGCTGATCGAGCGCCGTGCCATCCGAACTCGCACGGACGATGGTCGCGCCGGCCTGATCCGCGAGGCTCTGAAGAGCACCTTCACCGACCCGGGTCGTCACGACGCTTCCGTCTTCGTCCCGCAGGAAGCCCTGCTGGACGCCCCGTTCATCGTATACCGGGATCGGAGCGCCCTCGTTCGTTCCGATGACGACGATGTACACGTCGATCGCACGGAGTTCGGAGAGGATGTCGCTGAAGTCGTCCTCGTGATCTTCAGCGTCGGTAACGAGGACCAGGACACGCGCCTCTCGGGCGCCCTTATCCAGTGCCTCGAGCGACGTCCGCAACGCCGCGCCCAGATCCGTCCCCTGAATGGGCATCAGCTCGGGCGTCATCGCGTTCAGGAACATGCCGGCCGCCCGGTAGTCGAGGGTCAGCGGACTCTGCACGAACGCGTCGGCCGCGAATGCGACCAGCCCGACCCGGTCTCCGCTCAGTCTCTCCATCAGTCGGTAGACCGCGAGGCGGGCCCGCTCGAGGCGATTGGGAGATACGTCCTGAGCGAGCATCGACTGCGAAAGGTCGATGGCCACGACGATGTCCTGTCCGGAGCTCCGGATGGTCTCCACCCGGCTTCCGAACTGCGGCCGGGCCAGCGCAACCGCCAGCAGGGCGACGGCGACGATCTGCATCGCCGACTTCCAACGCCGGGCGATCGGATTCACGGAACGCGTCAGCCTCTGCACCAGCTCCACGTCGGCGAAAGCCTCGAGCGCGCGGCGGCGGGCCGCCGACGCCTGGACGACAAGAAGGACCAGCACCGGCACGAGGGTGAGCGCCCAGAGCCACGCCGCATCGTTGAAGCGGAACATCAGGGGAGCCTCCGCAACACCGTCTGGGAGAGCGCCAGCTCGCCCATGAGGAAGAGGAAGCCGAGTCCGAGAGGCAGCGGAAACCGCTCCTCGAACTGGGTGAAGTTCTCGACCTCGATCTCGGTCCTCTCCAGCTCGTCGATCTCCTCGTAGATCTGCTGAAGACTCTCGGTGTCGGTCGCCCGGAAGTACCGACCGCCTGTTTGCTCCGCCACCTCCTGAAGCGTCGGCTCGTCGATGTCGACCCGAACGTTCGCGTACCGGGTCCCACCGAGCGGGTCCTGAACCGGCACCCGGGCGGTCCCCTGCGAGCCGGCCCCGATGGTGTAGACGCGAATCCCGAGTGCCTGAGCCATCTGCGCCGCCGTGACGGGACCGATTTCACCCCGATTCGAACGACCATCAGTCAGGAGTACCACGACCTTCGACTCGGCGGGTGATGCCTGCAAACGTTTGACCGCGGTGGCGAGGCCCATGCCGACCGCGGTGCCGTCCTCGATCATCCCGATCTCGAGCTCGCCCAGCAGCGACTGGACGACGTCGTAGTCGAAGGTCAGGGGAGCCTGGGTGAACGCCTGACCGGCAAACGCTACCAGCCCGATTCGATCGTTCCTTCGCCCACCCACGAAGTCGGCCCCCACACTCTTCGCCGCTTCGAGACGGTTGGGCTGAAGGTCCTCCGCCAGCATCGAACTCGACACGTCGAGAACCATCACGATGTCGATGCCCTCGGTCAGAACGTTCTCCGTGGTGATTCCCGTTTGCGGGCGGGCGAGCGCCACGACGAACGCCGCGAGCGCCAGGGCTCGCAGCGTCGAAGGGAGCAGGGTGGCCCATCGAACCGGAGCGGCCTGCGCCGAACGCACGGCGTCGACGGCGGAATAGCGGATCGAGGCCGCTCGTCGGCCACGGCGAGCCCGCAGCCAGAATACCACTGGAAGAAGCAGAAGAAGGCCGAGCACGGCCGGGTCTTCGAACCGGAACATCAGGACGACGCCTCCTCGACCCAACCCTCGCCCGAGTCGCTTCCCGCCGAGAAGGTAGTCGGTTCTTCCGGCACTCGGCTCATCGATCCGGTCACCAGTGCCCGACCGAGCTGCACCATCTCACGCGACGCGTCGCTCGACGGTCGGACCTTGGCGAACTTCACGAGATCGCACTGGTCAAGGAACCGACGCACATCGTCCCGGACGTCCTGCGCCGCACCTGCGCGGGTGAGGCTGTCGAGGATCTCCCACGTCGTCAGCTCCAGCGCAGTCACACGAAACCGGGCCTCGATGTATCGACGAAGGATGTCGGATGCCTCGATGTGGTACTCCTTCACCTGACCGCGCATGAGCATCTCCGAATGCTCGAGCCGGTCCAGCGCCTCGAGTGCGATCTCGTGCGGGGGTCGTGGAGGCGGCCCCGTCTCCACGACCTCCTCAC
>CALHIO010000054.1 GCA_938030915.1 uncultured Gemmatimonadota bacterium | reverse complement strand
CGTGAAGTCGGGCGTTGAACACCTCGATGACGTCACACAACGGCCCGAGCTCCTCGGCGTACGTCCCACCCCCGCCTTTTCCCGCGGCGAAGGGGTGAGGCAGATAGGGGATTCCACCCTGATCGCGAATCCGCTCGATCGTCTCCCTCGCAGGTGTGCCCTTGGGGATTTCCTCGGTCAGATAGAGGCCGATGACGTCGATCCCCTCCCCCGTCTTCACCTCCTCTCCAGGGATCACCTGATCCGGGTAGCGTTCCGCCATGCGCAGACCCACGTGGACGCGGTTGTGATCGGTGATCGCGATCCTCTGAAGGCCGTGAGCGAGCGCTGTCTCGAGAACTCGCTCCGGATCCGAAAGCGAATCCCACGACCCCACCGTGTGCAGGTGCATGTCGATGCGCATGGTGGAGTCCGGCACCCGCTGGCGAAGCAGCGCCAGCGTGCTCGCCGCCCGCTCGCTCAGCATCGCCAGAGAACCATCGTTCGCGATCACGACATCGGCACGCCGGCGTTTCTCCTCGGAGGGCATTTGAGCGGCCATGATCCGGCGAGCCTCCGGTTCCGACAGTCCTCGATGCTCGACCATGCGCGCGAGACGCACGTGATCCGGAGCGTCGACGAATACGACGACATCGAAGTCACCCTCGCGACCGGTCTCGAAGAGGAGCGGGATCTCCGACACCACCAGATCCGCGCCGGTGTCTCGTCGCTCCCGAATCCAGGCGGCGCGGAGTCGCCACACGATCGGATGGATGATGTCTTCGAGTCTCCGTCTCGCCCCGTCGTCGCCGAAGACACGGTCCCGCATGCGCGCTCGATCGAGCGTTCCGTCTTCAGCGAGAACGTCTACTCCGAAGACCGCAACCACGGCATTCAGTCCATCGGACCCCGGCTCGACGGCGCTCCGCGCCAGCTCGTCCGCGCTGATGACCGGAACGCCTGCTTCGGACCAGATCGTCGCGACCGTTGACTTCCCCGACGCGATGTTCCCCGTCAGACCGACCGAGATCATCGGACCTCCTCGAGCGGCGGCCGCGACACCGTCACGGACCGGCTCCGAGGAGCGTAGCGGTCGCATCGTACAGGAAGACGATCCCGACGTACTTCACCGCGAGGCCGGATGAACTGAAGAGGAACGCCTTCCACGGCTCGTACCGCAGGATCCCCGACGCCAGGAGCATGTTGGGCGACGAGAGTGGGAAGAGGTTGAAGAAAAGGATCGCCCACCCTCCCCACCGGTCGATCATGCTCTTGAAGCGCGTGTACCGCTCTTCCCCGATGAAGTCTGCGGCCCGCTCGCTCGCCGCGTATCCAATCGCGTAATCGATCGTCTGCGCGGCCACCGCGGTCACCAGGGCGAGCAGAACCAGCGTCCCCCCCGGGTGGCCCTCTGCTTGATACACCGGTACGAGTGCCTCGACGGGCATCAGCAGAAAGAACAGGTACCCGGCGAAATGAATGGCGGCGAAGGAGCCGAGTCCGGGGGTCTGACCCTCGTAGATCGCCCGACCGAGCGTCGTCGAGACCAGTCCGATCGCCACGACCGCCGTAAGAAGGATCGCGATGACTCTGGGGCGGGACATGCGTCGCCTAACCTCGAGGTGCAGAAACGCGGAAATCGTCACCTGTACGGCGCGTTCGATCCGGACCGAAGGACAGCACCCACACGGAGTCGCGCGAGATTTCGAGCTGGTAGACCGTCCCCCACGGGTCGAGCGTCACGTCCGAAGACGGATATCGGTAGGCCAGCCAGCCCAGCCAGGCGGAGCCCGCGGGCATCTGACCCGTGAGTCGCTCGTGCTCCACGACGTTCCGGGCGATCTGCTCCATCTCCTCTTCCGTGCTCCAACGTACGACCGGAACCACGACGGGCTCGGCCACATCGAGCAGCATCACGCGGGTCTCCGGGAAGTAGATCCAGGTCAGTACAGCCAGGACGATGAGGAGGAGCAGTCGACTCAACGTCCCCCCTTCATCCTTCGCCGCATTTGGGCGGACCAGACCAGGTACCGCTCCATCTCGTCGAGCGGCGGCGTCGCATCAGGGTCCCCGTACGCGGTATCAGACCGCCACCGCATGTACGAGGCAGGCGGTAGAGGCAGAAACGGGGGACGCCGATACCAGTCCCGAGCCCGGAACGCCCAGGACGCCCGGAGGAGATAGGGAATCATCCTCGGTCGGCGGATCGCCATCACGGCGATTCTCGAATACAGCGTCAGCTCCTTCGGATCGAACGTGCCGTCGGGGAGTACGGGTCCTTCCGCGGTCCAACGCTGAGAAGATAACCCTTGGACCCGCCGATCACCCACGTCTTTTTTCTTCTCCCGGGTCCAAGGGTTCCGCGCCGACCATGCCGAATCGACTCGCCTCCGAGACCAGCCCGTACCTCCAGCAGCATGCCCACAACCCCGTGGACTGGTATCCATGGGGTCCCGAGGCATTCGAGCGGGCGGAGTCGGAGGGCCGACCCATTCTCCTGTCAGTCGGCTACTCGTCGTGTCACTGGTGCCACGTGATGGAGCGGGAGTCCTTCGACGATCCTTCGATCGCAGAGCTCATGAACGAGCTCTTTGTGAACATCAAGGTGGACCGCGAAGAACGACCCGACGTGGATCAGATCTACATGAGGGCGATTCAGGCGATGTCCGGGCGCGGAGGATGGCCGATGACGGTATTCCTGACCCCCGACCGGTTGCCGTTCTTCGGCGGAACGTACTACCCGCCCGAACCGCGGCCCGGCATTCCGGCGTTCCCGGACGTGCTGAGGGCAATCGACGATGCGTGGCGGAACCGACGCGAGGAAGTCCGCGCCGGGAGCACACGGCTTCTGGACGCACTCCGCGAGGCGAGTGCCCCCCGGACCCGCACGCAGACCGCGTCGCTCGCTCTGGTCGACACCGCGGTACAGATGCTCGGGCGACGCTACGACGCGACACACGGCGGTTTCGGTCCGGCCCCGAAGTTCCCGCAACCGGTCACGCTAGAGGTCCTGCTCCGGCACCACGCACGAACGTCGGATCCCTCATCACTGTCCATGGCGGTCCACACCCTGCGCCGCATGGCGGCCGGCGGCATGCGCGACCATCTGGGGGGTGGATTCCACCGGTACTCGGTGGACGAGCGCTGGCTCGTGCCGCACTTCGAGAAGATGCTGTACGACAACGCGCTGCTTGCACGGGTCTATCTGGACGCCTGGAAGCTCACAGGGTCGGACGACCTGGCCACCGTCGTGGTCGAGGTGCTCGACGACCTGGCCAACGACTTCAGCGACCCCCGCGGAGGGTTCTACGCCGCGAGAGACGCGGACTCCGAAGGCGTCGAGGGGCGCTTCTACGTGTGGTCCCCGGACGAGGTCACGGAGGTCCTGGGGGACGACGCCCCCCTTTTTTGTCGCGCGTACGACGTGTCGGCCGGCGGGAACTTCGAGGGGTCCAGCATTCTGCATCTCCCTCATCCGGTCGAGGCCGTCGCCGCCTCGGAGCAGCGGTCCGTGTCCGAGCTGGATCGTGTGCTGGCCCGAGGTCGCGCTGCGCTGCTCGAACGTCGTGCGGGACGCGTCGAGCCGTTCCGTGACGAAAAGGTGATCGTGTCATGGAACGCATTCGCCATCCGCGCATTCGCGGAGGCCGGAGCAGCCCTGGGGCGGGCGGACTACGTCGAGCGGGCAGTCCGAGCCGCCGAATTCATCTGGGACCACCTACGCACGGACGGCCAACTGCTGCACACGTGGATCGAGGGTCATCCCTCCGGCCGGGGTTTTCTCGACGACTATGCAGCGTTGGGCAATGCGCTGCTCAGCCTGCACTCGGCCACCCTCGACACGCGGTGGCTCGAACGCGCACTCATGCTCGGCGACGAAGCTCTGGAACGATTCTACGACAACGAGAGTGGCACCGTCTTCGACACGTCTCATGATGCGGAGACGCTCGTGCTACGGCCCCGAGATCCGATGGATGGGGCGACGCCCTCGGGGGCATCCCTCGCGGCAGAGCTGTTCGCCCGTGCGGGCGCACTGACCCATGCGTCACGGTACCGGAACGCAGCGCAATCCATTCTCGACCACGAAGTCGAGGCCATGCAGCAGTTCGGGCCGGCGTTCGGCCGCATGCTGTCGGTCGTCGACCGACTGGAGGCTACATCGGTGGAAGTCGCCCTCGTGGTGCCGGACGACTCGGACCCGTCAGCGCTCATTCAGGCGGCTCACTCGGAATTCCTGCGCGGAAGCGTGATCGCAGGCTCGATCGATGCCGCGAACAGGACCGTCGGCGACCAGATTCCACTCCTGCATGACCGGCCACCTCTGCAGGGCCGACCGACGGCTTACGTCTGTGAGAACCACGCATGCGACCTGCCCGAAACCGAGCCGGCCGCGATCCGGGCACGACTCGCGAAGAGCAACAGCTGACCGGAAACGCAGCGTCCCCCGGGGCCGGCGGTCTGCAGGCCGGTCTGGGAGACGGAGTGGCCTTCGCTCGACCATCGGTCACACCTGGCGCTCTTCGTCGAGCGCCGGGATTCGGTATCTTTGAGATCTCCCCGCACGACCCTCCAAAGCAGGCATAGATGGCGACCCAAGAACGCGAGATCCTGGCCTCTGCGGACCTGGCTGGCCTCAGTCACGAGCAGCTTCTTCGATTCTATCGGACGATGGTCACGAGTCGTCGGGTCGATGACCGCGAGATCAGTCTGAAGCGCCAGAACAAGATCTTCTTCCAGATTTCAGGCGCGGGTCATGAGGCTGTCGGCGTTTCCGTCGCCGAACACTGTGAAGGCTCGCGGGACTGGTTTTACCCGTACTACCGCGATCGGGCGATGATGCTCGCACTCGGCCAGACCGCCCTCGACCAGCTGCTACAGGCGGTCGGAGCGGAAGCCGACCCTGCTTCGGGTGGTCGTCAGATGCCGGCCCACTACGGAGACGTGCGGTTCAACACGCCGACGTCGTCCTCTCCGACCGGAACGCAGTTCCTGCAGGCCGTCGGATCCGCCGAAGCCGGCACCAAGGTCCAGGCGGTGGAGGGACTCCGAGCACACATCGAGCGCTTCGCCGAGGATGAGGTCGTCATCGTATGCACCGGTGATGGTGCGACGTCCGAGGGTGAGTTCTGGGAGTCGATGAACACGGCGTGCAACCTGAAGCTGCCCGTCGTTTACGTCGTTCAGGACAACGGGTACGCGATCAGCGTACCGATCGAGGTGCAGACGGCCGGCGGAAGCATTTCACAGCTCGTCTCCGGCTTCCCGGGACTTCATATCGTCGAATGCGACGGCACCGACGTCGTGGACTCGTATCGTGCTGCGGGCGAGGCGATCCGGTACGCCCGCGAACGGAAGGGCCCGGCCATGCTGCACGCCCACACGACGCGGCCCTACTCCCACTCGATGTCGGATGACGAGCGCGCCTATCGCCCTCCCGAAGAGCGGGAGGAGCAGGACCGCCGAGATCCGCTGCGGCGCACCCGCGAGTTGCTGATCTCGGTCGGCGCCGCCTCGGAGGCCGACCTCGACGCGCTGGACGCCGAAGTGGAAGCCGAAGTCGCCGCAGCGGCGGATACGGCGCTCGAATCGCCACAGCCCGATCCGTCGACGGCGATGAAGCACCTCTTCTCGGAAGATGTCGATCCGACGTCCTCGGACTTCGACACCGAGGACGATCCGAAATACGAGTCGGACAAGCTCCTCACGGTGGTCGACCTGCTCAACTCGTGCATGCGCACCGAAATGGAACGCGATCCGCGCATCGTCGTCTTCGGCGAGGACGTCGCCGACGCGTCACGCGAGGACATCCTGGACGAGGTGAAGGGCAAGGGCGGCGTATTCAAGGTGACGCACGGACTCCAGGCGAAGTTCGGCTCCGATCGTGTGTACAACTCGCCGCTCGCTGAAGCGAACATCGTGGGGCGCGCGGTCGGCATGGCCGTGCGCGGTATGAAGCCAGTCGTCGAGATCCAGTTCTTCGACTACATCTGGCCCGCGATGATGCAGATCCGGGACGAGTTGGCCACGATGCGCTACCGGTCGAACGGGGTCTTTTCTTCTCCCGTCGTCATCCGTGTCACGTACGGAGGCTACCTGAAGGGCGGCGCCATTTATCACTCGCAGACGGGTGAGTCGATCTTCGCCCACTGCCCCGGCCTTCACGTATGTCTCCCGGCGACCGCAGAAGACGCCGCAGGCCTCCTGCGCACGGCGATTCGTTGCGAGGATCCCGTGCTCTTCCTGGAGCACAAGCATCTGTACCGCCAGGTCTACAACAAGGGTCGGGATCCCGGACCGGACTACATGATTCCGTTCGGGAAGGCGAAGGTCGTCCGGAAAGGCTCCGACGTAACCGTCGTGACGTGCGGCGCTCTGGTGAAGCGAAGCATGGACGCAGCCAAGATTGCAGCCGACCAGCATGGGATCGAAGCCGAGGTCATCGACCTGCGCACGGTCCAGCCGTTCGACATGCAGCGGATCGCGGATTCAGTGAAAAAGACGAACAAGGTCGTCATCGTCCACGAGGATTCGATGTCGTGGGGTATCGGATCCGAGATCGCCGCCCGGATCGCCGACGAGCTTTTCGAATTCCTGGACGGCCCCGTGAAGCGGGTGGCGTCGATGGATACATGGGTGGCATACGCTCCCCAGGTCGAGAACGTAATCCTGCCTCAGACGCCCGATGTCGTGGACGCGATCGTGGAGCTCGCCGGTTACTGAAGACCTGCGACGCTCTGAAGTCCCACGTCAGGGATGAACATCGTGGGCGACGCGTACCCGCGACGCTGCGGGTGACGGGCACATTTCTTGCGCTTCACTGCGGGCATTCTGACACAAGTTCAGGGCTTTTGCAGACCTTTGAGGGTACATCATGCCGCTGACGGAAATGATTGCTGAAATCAGGCGCCTTCTCCCCCGATCTCGACGACCCGTCGGGGGCGTTGGATCGCTCGTTCTGGTCGCGTCACTGGCCGGCTGTTTCGAACAGGCCGTCGTCCCAACCGATGAGGCCAACGACCGAATCCTGATCACGAATGATGAGTTCGAGCTGGAACGACGGATCGAGTACTTCGATGAGGAAGTCGTCATCGACCCGCCGACTACCCCGATGGTCGCCACGGCTACCGGCTGGGCGGCGGCTTCATCCGGCCCAGCGCGCGCTCCGGGCGACATTACGCTCACGCTGCGCGGGGAAGCATCCTCGCCGGTCGTGAATGGCCAGGTGGTTCAGGCCACCATGGTCACGGAGTCCGACGGCAATCGGGCAATCGTCTCATACAATGTCAGGGGAGCGACGTCTGTGGGCGCCCTGGACCTGTTCGCGTTCGATGGTGACCAGGACCCCCGATTGAAGTCGAGTGCGCAATTCCTGAACGCGGACGTCAGCGCCGTCGCCGTCGATGCCTCCTTCGCGTACGCGGCGCAAGCCTCGGGTGACGAGTCGCTGCCGGCTCCGGCGTTCCTGGAGCGGTTCGTCGTCACCTCGACCAAACTCACGCTCGACGGTCTCGCCGCTGCCCAACTGGCCAGCTTCGCCGCGACGAGCGCTACAAGTAATGGATCGGTCGTGTACGCGACGTCGGGCGATGCGGGTAGTGTGTACGCGCTCGACCCGAGCGACCTCAGCATCCTCGCCGAATACGCGCTCGACAACGCGCGCTGGGTTGAGTTGGACGCTTCGAACAATCGGGTCGTCGTCGCTCAGGGTACGCCGGGGCGCCTTTCCGTGTTCGAAGCAGGGAATTTCGCTGGTGGCACCCTCAACCTGCTCAACACATTCACCTTCCCGGGAGCCGACGTACCGGACGCCAAGACGGCCTTCGAAATCCACGGCGGAAAAGCATTCGTCGCCGCGGGATCGTCGGGAGTTCAGATCGTGTGCCTCGACGACGGACAGATCGTGGGTTCGGTACCGCGACCCGACCCTGCCAGCCTGGGGCTGGACCCGTCGGTAGTCATGACGAACTCCGTGACCGTCGAGGGCGACCTGATGTTCACTTCGAACGGTGAAGCCGGCGTGTACGCCGCGGCTGCCGAGAACGCATTTTCAGGCACATCGTGCACGGACACTCAACCGATCACCGTCCTCGGCCAGCTCCGGTTCGACGACCTCCAGTCCGCCAATCACGTGCACTTCTCGGCGAATCGTCTGTGGGTCGCGGCGGGACTCGGGGGCGTAAAGGTTGTCCGGGTCCAGTAGCCTTACAGCCGGAAACCCAGCGTGAGCGGGATGATGCCGTTCGATCCCGTGTCCGTGTCGATATAGACGTATCGGATTTCCGCGAACACGCCGAATCCGAGCTGCCCTGTCGCGATCCCGAATCCGGCATGATAACCCGTGTCACTGTACCGGGTGACGTCCGGGTCGGAGTTGGCGCCGCCCGTGTAGCGATAGGTGCCCATGCCACCGAGCACATACGGCTCGAGTCCCACGCCGGGCAGACGGAACACGAGCGAGATCGCACCGGTCAGATATTCGTTGTTGCGAAGAGCGGCGTCGCCGGCCGCCATCTTGTGAAGCCGTCCGTCAGCCCGCAGCCCGACCGGAAGGGTAGGGATGCCGAGGTCCAGCCCGACTCCCAGGTGCCAGCCAGGGTCAGCCACGTCGCCGACGTCTCCCTGGGGAGCTGAGAAGCCACCCCCGACCATCAGCCTGGGCTGGGCCTCGACGGCGGCGGGGAGCAGAATGAGCAGGCTGGCGATCAGGAAAGACCGTCGCATCAGGTTCCTCGATGTCGGGGTGCGCAGTCGGGTGATACCGATCGATCCGCAGTGGGATCCCATCGACTCAGAACGCCCAGTCGAAACCGATGGTCAGCGCGGAGTAGTTATACCCGTCCTGACCGGTCGCCGAGTTCACCAGACGGGCCGTCGAGTACCGGTACGACAGAAACACTTCGCGGGCGGAGCCGAGTCTGAAGCCTGCCCGTGTATGGGTGCGTACGGAGCCAGTCGGGTCACCGTCTCTCCCGATTTTCTGAAGCCCTGGAGCCGCCTCGACAAGGAAGCTCCACGATGCGGGGCGATACAGCCAGTACGCGGTGAGTTCGGCTACTCCGTACACGTCCGGATCGAAGTATCCGTCGGAGAGGTTCTTCTCGAACGAGAAGCCGCGCAGACTCGCTCCGAGTGAAAAGAACCCCCCGATCCTTCTCGACGCCCCAATGTATCCGGACCGACGACGGTTCTCTTCCGTCCCCTCGTACCGTCCCTCACCCAGCACGCCGTCGACACGCCAGAGCGGAGCGGGACTCCATCGAAGGGACAGGAGCATGTCGTCCGCCCGGACGCCGCGGCCGGCCAGGGCGACCGTCTCGTCCAGTCCCTGCGAGGAAACATCCAGAGACACGACCGCCGCATGCCGCTCGGGGGTGCGGACCCCTGCGCGAAACGCGGTGAACGAAGGATCCCCGACCCCGTCCGTCACGCTTCCACCCACCGCGGCCGACACCCGCCAGCCCGATCCCACCTGTACGTCGGCCTCGATCATTCCACCGAACGCGGTGTTTTCGATACGCCCCGACGTGCGCTCCTGCTCCAGCGTTCGCCGATACGCCGAGCCCTGAACCTCGAGCCTCGACGTGGCGTAGACCGAAGCCGTGCCCGACGTGGTGAGCATTCGGTTCCCATCCGAGTCACGAGCCCAGGTGAAGCTCGGTCGAGCCCGCGAGGCCATCGAGAGCCGCGTCGAGCGCAGTTGATCCCGGATCTCGGCGCTCGCGGGGGCGAATTCAGCCGCTGACTCGAATGCGTAGAGTGCCTCTCCGACACGGCCCTGCCACTGATACACCTGGCCCAGGCTGGCCCACGCAGCACCGCTGCCCCCATCCACATCGACGGCACGAAGGGCCGCGCGTTCACTGTCTGCGAGTCGACCTGCCCAGCCGAGCACGGTCGACCTGCCGATGAGAGCACGGATGTCCTCGGGCGATCGCTCGAGCACCTGATCGTACTGCGCGATCGCCCGGTCGAAGTCACCGGAGAACCCGAGCGCCCGCGCATACCCCAGGCGAGCATCCGCGTCGTCCGGGTTGGCTTCGACGAGCGCCTCGAAGGAGGCCAGGGACTGTTCATAGCGTTCAGCCCACGCCAGGACCTGCGCCCTCTGTCGTTGAGCGCCACCATACTCCGGTGCGATCGTCGCCAGTTCGTCGTAGCTCGCCAGCGCTTCATCGAGCTGCCCGGACCAGGATTGGAAGAGCGCGAGCGCGGCACGGGCGTCGGCGTTGTCGGGCTGGACATCCAGAATCTGGCCAGCCTCGCGAATCGCCTCCGGGGTGTCCCCGGACCATGCGTACACGCGGGCGCGCGCCAGACGACCATCGATGTTCGTCGGCTCGAGGCGGACCAGTCGGTCGAGGACCTCCAGCGCGACGACATAACGCTCGCTCCAGGCATGCAGGAGGCCGACACGCAGGAGAGCGACGGCGTCTTCCGGCTCCGCGTTCAGCTGGGCAGAATAGAGTTCGAAGGCTTGCTCGGTATCACCGTCGATCCATGCCTGATCGGCCGCATCCCGAGGACCGTCCTCCGCACCATCCTCAGCGGAGAGTCGGTTCAGATAGTCGAGGGCCGTGGGGTGATCCGGAACGATCATGATCGTCCGCTCGAAATTCGTCCGCACGCCGTCCAGGTCGCCCTGTCTCCAGTTCAGGAGCCCCAGCCCGACCAGCGCATCCACGTTGTTGGGCTCAGCCCGAAGAACGAGTTGCATCAAAGAGACGACTTCAGCCGTGTCCCCCTCTCGGAGGGCTACGTATCCCAACCCCGTCCGCGAGTAGTGATCGTTGTCACAACGATCGAGCGCCGACTCGAAGCGGGCACGCGCCTCGACCATGTCACCGCTCTGGTACGCCACCCAGCCAGCCTCGGCGTCCGGGCCGGACGCGCTCGGGCACGGATCCTGCGCTTCGAGCGCCTGAGCACCACCGAGAATGAGAAGCCCGCTGACGGCTGCGAAGACCGACTGAGCGAGCGAGCGAAGGATCTCTTCGCTGCGAAGAGCTGGATTCATTCCGTCATGACGTGCGGTTCGAAACGACCCCGAAAGGAGAGGGCACTCCGCCAATTCTTACCATGCGACGATCGAGGTCAAGGAGTTCAACAGCCCTCACACCACCCGCATCGAGGCGTCGACCTGTTCAGCCCATGCCACGAGTCCCCCACGCATGCTGCGCACGTCGCTGCGACCCATGTCGAGGAGCCGGCGAGCAGCCGCGCGAGAACGTTGCCCGGAGCGGCAGTACACGACCACGGGTCGGTCCGGCGGGATCTCGGACAGCCGCTCGCCGAGCTCAGCCAGCGGTATGAGCCGAGCACCGTGCTCACCAAGATTGCTGACCGCCCACTCCCACGGCTCCCGCACGTCCAGAAGGAATGGCGGGTCGTCTCCTGAAACGAGTACCTCGACGGTGTTCGGTGCGACCTCCTCGACTTCGATTGCGCCTCCCGTCCCCTCCGCCACGTCAGCAACCGTGCCGGAATCAGGCCTCACGCCGCAGAAGATCTCGTAGTCGATCAGCTCCGTCTGGCTCGGTTCGTCACC
>CALHIO010000053.1 GCA_938030915.1 uncultured Gemmatimonadota bacterium | reverse complement strand
CGGAGAGGGGTGGAGCGTAGAGGGTCCCGCCATCCTGAGCCGTGCCGGCGTGAAGGTGTCGTTCTACGGGCCGGGGGCGTCGCGCCGTGCCTCTCCGACTGGCCGGCTCGCCGGCGAGCCCATCCTCAACTCGGCCTGGGCGTTCCGAAACGGCGTTTCCGAGATGGAGGCGCTTCGCATGGCCACGCTGAACGCAGCGGAGGCGGCGGGCGTGTCCGACCGCATCGGCAGCATCGAGGTCGGAAAGGACGCCGATTTCGTGGTGCTTGAGGGACACCCCTTCGACTATCGGGCGACGCCGCTCCTGGTCTTCGTGGACGGGACGCTCGAGACCGACCGGCGGTAGGGGCGAAGCGCCCGCACCGTCGACGATACGGCGACGCACCCACTGATCAATTCGAAACGCACCATGGTCGGGACCACGAGGCCCGGAGATCATCCGATCGGCCCGGAAAGACTGTTGTGGCTTCGTGACACGCCCCGCCTCAAGCACTACGCTGCGCGAGAAACCGATACCCCCTCCAACGCAGTCGTCATGGTCCGCATCGCTCCCCTCATACTCCTCGTATTGCTCCCCGCATGTCAGCCCTCGCCCCCAGACTTCGCGGCGGTCTTCGACGGATCGGGCGGTACCTGGGTGGATCTGACTCACAGCTTTTCGGAATCCACCATCTACTGGCCCACCGACACGCTCGGATTCCAGCTGAGTGAAGAGGCGTTCGGGCAGACCGAGGGGGGCTGGTTCTATGCGTCCTACTCCTTCGGCTCAGCCGAGCACGGGGGCACGCACCTCGACGCACCCATCCATTTCGCCGAGGGCCGACGCACGACGGACGAGATCCCGCTGACCGGGCTCATCGGAGCCGCGGCCGTCATCGACGTATCCGACCGTGCCACCCCCGATTACCTGGTCAGCGTCGAAGACCTCATGGAATGGGAGGGCAGCCACGGGACCTTGGCGGACGGCAGCATGGTGCTGATCCGTACGGGATGGTCCGACCGATGGACGGATCGCGTGGCGTACCTGGGGACGGATCTCACCGGCGCCGAGGCCGTCCCCGAGCTTCACTTTCCCGGCCTCGCCCCAGAAGCGGCGCAGTGGCTGACCGACAATCGGAGTATCGCGGCCATCGGTATCGACACACCCAGCATCGATTACGGGCAGTCGGCCGACTTTCGATCCCACGTCATCCTGTATTCGCAGAACATCGCCGGGTTCGAAAACGTCACGAATCTCGACCGCCTTCCCCCGACCGGATCGTACGTGGTCGCCCTTCCGATGAAGATCGAGGGCGGGAGTGGGGGCCCGCTGCGGATCGTGGCGTTCGTGCCGAGCGGGGAGTGAGTCTGCTTGGGAGTCGGTCTAACTGGATGGGTAAGACAGGGTAAATGCAACGAATCGTCAGCACGCAAAACCCCCTTCACCGCCCCCGATAAATCCCCGCCAGATTCCAGCGCCGGATGTGGTCCTCGATGAGATCCCCCATCCGCTCGTTGACCCGCTCGAAGTACTCGGCGGCGTCCTCCGGATCGAAGTCCGGGTACCCCTGGCCCTCCTGATACAGGACGATGGAGGACGGGAAGGGGTAGGCGTTGATCCCGGCCATACGAGCCTCGGCCATGTCGGCGGAATAACGCTCGGGGTGCACGTGCTCGGGCGCGATCGCCTGGATGTAGGCGGACTCGTTGTTCCCGGCGTGACCGCCGTCCTCGCCGAAGACCTCGAACGTGATGTCGCTGGTCGCCGACCACCAATTCGACACCAGCGTTCTCACCCGATGCTCCTGGGAGATCCGCTCGGCCACGCGACTCAGGACGGCCGTCTGCCCTCCGCCGTGGCCGTTGATCACGATGATGTTCAGGAAGCCGTTCGCAGCGAGCCCCGCGAAGATCTCCTCGACGAACGCCTCATACGTCGCCTCGGAGATGGAGAGGTTGCCCGGGAACGCGGCGAAGCTGCCGGTGAATCCGTAATTCAGGGTCGGCGCGACCAGTGCATTCAGCCGCGGCGCCAGCTCGGCGGCCATCGCCTGCGGCGCGAGGTTGTCCGAGCCGTTGGGCAGCACGCCGTGCGGTTCGAGGGTGCCCGTCGGGACCAGCACGGTTTCGATGTCGCCCCGCTCCATGATCTCCGAGAACTCTTGCCAGCCCAGAAGGTTCAGCTGACGGGTCGTCGGCTCCTGGGCCTCCACGGCGAAGGGTGACGCGGCGACGAGAAGCGCCGGGATCAGGCGGAAAAGGGACATGCGTCGTGTCTCCTGTGGGGATGATGCGAAAGGGTCTGCGCTGACGCCGCTCTAGTTGCCGCCTGCGCCCTTCAGCTGGACCACGATCACCTCGATGGGCTCGTCGCCCTCGTTCACGTCACCGTGCAGTTCGCCCGGAGTATCGGCCTCCAGCCAGTACGCCGAGCCCGTCTCCCACGTCATGTCGTGCGTGTCGCCGGCGTCGCTCGTCACCGTGAGCGTACCGCCCTTGAGCGCGATGATCGCCCTCGGGTTGTCATGGCGATGCATCTCGAGCGGCTGGTTCGGCACGATGATGCTCTTCCACACCTGGACATGCTCGTTCTCGAACTGGGGGACGCGGCGGGTCTCCTCTTCCACGCTGGCCACCGCCGCGCTCGAGACGCCCTCCTCGGGCGCGCTGTCGTCAGCGGGGGCACACGCAACGGCCAGGATTGCGAGGAGGACGGCGGGGGTGGCTGCGGGTTTCATGAGGACTCCGGGTCAGCAGGGGAACGTAGGTACATCTATCGCGGTCCAGACGGTGCACCGCGGATCGGCCGGCCCGGTGCAACCCCGTCCACCAATTCACCGTCTTCGACGACCTGCACACCGTTGACCCACACGTGTTCGATGCCCACGGAGGTCTGGGCCGGATCAAGGTACGTCGCTCGTTCTCGTATCGTCTCGAGGTTGAAGACGACGATGTCGGCGTCGGCTCCAGCACTGAGGCGTCCCTTCCTGCGCATCGCCGGGGATGACTGCTGAAGCCGAACGGCCGCCAGATAGCTGGTCTTCCTCATCGCTTCGACGAGCGTCAGATCTTCCCACTCCCGGACAAACTGCCGGAGGAATCGTGCGTAGGTCCCCGCCCCACGCGGATGGCCACGGCCTTCCGGACTGATTACACCATCGCTGGCCAGCATGACGATCGGGCTGGTAAGTGCTTTTCGGAGCGTTTCCGTGGGGATGAAGTGCACGATGACACCGTCCCGCTT
>CALHIO010000052.1 GCA_938030915.1 uncultured Gemmatimonadota bacterium | reverse complement strand
CGGAGGCGGCGTGAGTGCGTGCGCGGTGTGCGACGGCGCGCTCCCGCACTTCCGGGAGCAGGTCCTCGCGGTCGTCGGTGGCGGCGACACCGCTATGGAAGACGCGCTCTACCTCACGAAGTTCGCGAAGGAGGTCGTGATTGTTCATCGCCGGGACGAGCTGCGCGCCTCGAAGATCATGGCAGAGCGTGCTCTGGAGAACGAAAAGATCACCTTCGCCTGGAATACGGTGGTGACCGACGTGCTCGGCGACGATGTCATCACCGGGCTCCGCCTCAAGGACGTGCACTCGGGTGAGGAGCGGGAACTCGCGGTCGGAGGACTCTTCGTCGCGATCGGTCATTCACCGAACACGGGATTTCTGCAGGGTGTCGTCGATCTGAAGGAGAACGGGTACGTCGAGACGCCCGTCCCGTGGCGCACCGAGACCTCGGTGCCCGGGATCTTCGCGGCGGGGGACGTGATGGACGACTACTACCGTCAGGCAGTCACGGCGGCGGGCACCGGGTGCATGGCCGCGCTCGAAGCCGAGCGATGGCTCGCGCATGGAGGTGCGGGAGCGCACTCCGCGGAGGCGGTCGCGGCGGGAGACTGACCTACCCGAGGGGGCGACGGGTGGAGTCGTGTCCACCGTACCTCGAGTGTTACGACGGCGGTCCGGAGGGGCCGAGGAGTCGGCCTCCGTCCACGGGTAGGATGTGTCCCGTCACGAAGTCGGCTTCGATGAGAAACATCAGCGCCTGAACGACGTCGTCCGGAGTTCCCGTGCGCTGCAGCACGGCGACCTTGGCGAGCGCGTCCCATCGCTCCGGGGGCCAGTCGTCCGGTGGAAGCACGGCACCCGGAGCGATTCCGTTCACTCTGACGTTCGGAGCCAGGGCCCGGGCCTGAACGCGGGTGAGATGGGCGAGGGCAGCTTTCGAAACGGCGTGGTGCGGGTAAGCGCTCCACGCCTGCCATGCCGACAGATCGGTGATGTTCACGACACAACCGCGCGACGTGCGCAGCATGTCCGCGGCCGCGCGAACGATGAGGTGAGGAGCCCGGACATTGAGGTTCATGACCCGGTCCCACTCCTCCCCGTCCACGTCGAGCAATGGAACGGACTGGAAGGACGCGGCCGAGTTGACGAGAACATCGAGTCGGCCGAACGAGGTACGCACGGCGTCGATCAGACGGTCCGCCGCATGCGCCTCGCCCAGATCCGCCTCGACGTGCACCAGGGTGCGGTCGAGCGCGGCAACCTCTTGTGCGAGCGTCTCGGCCTGAGACGAGGACGAGCGGTACGCGACCACTAAGTCGTACCCCGCCCGAGCCAGCCCGAGGCTGATCGCCCGCCCGACCCGGACGGCACCTCCCGTTACGAGTGCAACGCGTTGCCTGTCACCATCGGTCATGGCGAAACTCCTGCTCCGCAGCGCCGTTCGAGCGCCGCAGCGAACACGAATAGGGAAAGACGTTCATGCCGAACTTGTCGGGCAAGGTCGCGATCGTGACGGGCAGTACCAAGGGCATAGGACTGGCGGTCGCGGAGCGCATGATCAATGTGGGCATGTCCGTCGTGGTCACCGCGCGGAGTGTGGAGGCGGTTGCCGAGGTCTCGCATCGTCTTGGTGATCCTGCGATCGGGGTCCCCTGTGATGTGAGCAGACCGGAGGACTGCGTACGGCTGGTCACCGAGACGATGAGCCACTTCGGTCGCCTCGACGTACTGGTGAACAACGCCGGACTCGGCATCTTCAAATCCATCTCGGACATGTCGATCGATGAGTGGCAGCGTCAGATCGACGTCAACCTGGGTGGGGTGTTCTACCTGTCCAAGGCCGCCCTTCCACATCTCAGCGCGAGCGGTGACGGATACATCGTGAACGTCGGCTCGCTGGCGAGTCGAAACACCTTCGCGACCGGCACCGGCTACAATGCGTCGAAATTCGGCCTGCTGGGGATGACCGAGGCGATGATGCTCGATGTGCGTCATGACAATGTCCGGGTCTCGATCGTGATGCCGGGCAGTGTCAATACCGAGTTCAACCATCACGAAGTCACGCCGGAACGGGGATGGAAACTGGAGGCGGACGACTGTGCGTTGGCGGTGATGCAACTTCTGGCGTACCCGAGGGAGGCTCACGTGAGTCGCGTCGAGATGCGGCCGAGCCGGCCGGGGTCGAAGTCCTGATTTAACGATCATGCTCCGGGCACGGTCGAACGCAACGGAGTGACCACACTGCATTCGGGAGGTAGGCCGGTGTCCAGGCGCACCATCTTTTCGTCGTCCGTCGTCGGGCTTCTACTCGCCTGCTCGGCGGGGGTGACCGATCCGGGGGGCGTTGACGAGCCTGCAGAACCGGTGGACCTGTCGCCCTACTTCATCACGCCCGTGCTCTGCGGGGACTCGGAGGGTCCGAACTGTGAGTCCCTCCGACTGGGGGACGATCATCTCACGACAACGGCCCCGGCTCGAGGCAAGCTGTACTCGTGCTCTACCGGAAATCCGAACGCGCCGGGAAGTGACCCGACCCGGATCTCGTGGATCGATCGGGCTGCCGG
>CALHIO010000051.1 GCA_938030915.1 uncultured Gemmatimonadota bacterium | reverse complement strand
CTGGTCATCGACATGGAGGAGTCGGCGCAGAAGATGGTCGACACGCTCCACGCGATCGAGACGGGTCGCGCCGGCTGACGCCGAGTTCGAACCGAGTAGCACGGGAGGCCGCCCCTCGGGGCGGCCTCCTTTTTTTGTTAGAACAACCCGACGTCAGACGTTTATAGTAGAACATGAGTCTTCGTCCTTCTCTCGTTTCCCTCGGATTTCTTCTCCTCACCGGAGCCGCATTTCGTGCGGAACCCGAGCCGTGGACGAGTGAGCTGACCGTTTCGGACTCAGCCCTCGATGAACTGTCAGTCGGTCGGTATTGGCATGCCGTCCGCGTGCTCCGGTCCGAGGGCGCAGCCAGTGGGACCCCCTCCGATATCCTGACCCTTGCGCGAGCCGAGGCCGGGTGGGAGAACTGGCCCGCCGTTCTCGATCTTTTGCGCGACGCGGACTGGCTCGACCGTGAGCAACGTGGCACGGGTCACGGGCTCCTCGGGCGGTCGCTCGAGCATGCGGAAGCGTGGGCGGCTGCCGTGTCGGCGTACGAACGGTACCTCACCCTGATCCCACCCGACTCGCCGGACGCGATCGCAGCGAGGGTCCGTCTGGCGCGGGCCACGTGGTGGGCCGGTGACCACGGCGGCGCATCGAGCGTGGTCGCGGATCTTCGTGCCGCGCCGTACGCGCGGAGCTGGATTGCCGTGGAACTCGGGCTGGCTGCGGCTGACTCCGGTGACGTGGACGGCGTACGCCTGCTGATCGATCACGCCGTCGAGCCAGCCGCGGCGGGGGTGCTCTGGCGTGCGGAGGCGGACGCTCTGCTGGAGGGCGGAGACTCCGCTGCGGCTACGGAGGCATTCGCGACCCTCATGAGCCGATATGAGGGCGGACGGCAGGCCAGCGCCGCGGTCGAGCTCGGACGTCTGCGGACCATCGCGGGTGACACGACGGCCGGTCGGTCCCTGCTCCTCGATGGATTCGAGCGTGGGAGCGGCCGAACGAAGATTCGTGCGGCGGAAACGCTGATGGACCTCGGCGGGCACGACTTCACCCGGACGCTCGACATGGCCCGCATCCTCGATCGTGCGGGCGACGGTCGGCGTGCGCTCGCAGGGTACGACCGGGCTACGTCACTCGCGACCGTCGACGGTGAGTCGTTCCCCGAGTCGAGTCGACTCGAGCGGGCTCGCCTCATGTCGACCGTGTCGGGTCGCCAGTCCGAGGCACTCGCTGAGTTCCGCGAGATCCGGGAGACGACGGAGGACGCGCGCGTCGGCGCCCGAAACCTCGAGCTCTGGGCTCAGATGAGAAGCCGGCAGGGAATGTCGGCGCAGGTCAACACGCTGCGACGCTGGCTCCTCGAGGAGTATCCCTCGAGCAGCGAAGCGGCCGAGGTCGCATGGAGCCAGGGAAGCAACGCCGAGGCACGTGGAGACCTCGACCGCGCGCTCGACCGCTACGGGTTCCTCGCGGAGAACGTTCGGACGCATACCCGGGCGGGGCAGGCTCGGATGCGCTCTGGCCAGATCCACCTCCGACGTTCGAACCTCGAGCGCGCGGCGGCCGTCTTCGAGGCGTATCTGGCGGATTTCCCCGAGGGTCGTCGGTGGCAGGAGGCCGCGTACTGGGCCGGCCGGACGCGACTGCAACTCGGCGACACGACGGCGGCGCAGAACCACCTGAATCGCGTCCTCACCCAGCCGGTCGAGTATTACGCCGTGATGGCGGCAGACCTTCTGGATATTCCATTCGAGGTGAACGTGCCGGTGGGTTCGGGCCCGGTGGAGCCCGGCTGGCTGACCGAGGGTCTCATGCGGCTCGACGTCCTCACCGATGCAGGCCTGGAACGCGGTGCTTCCGCAGAGATTACCCGTCTCCGCGAGCGCGCCGGGGAAGAACGCGGCCCACGCCTGCGTCTGGCTGAGGCACTGATCGATCGAGGTCGCACGATCGATGGGATCAACCTCGGATGGGCATTGCTGGACGATGAAGGGTCGTGGGATCAGCAGATTCTCCGGGTCACCTATCCGTTCCCGTACCGTGAACTGGTTCGGCGCGAAGCGGCCGAATGGGGCATCGATCCGTTCATGGTGGCCGCGATCATCCGCCAGGAGTCGGCCTTCAAGGCGGACATCGTGAGTCATGCCGGTGCGATCGGGCTCATGCAGGTGATGCCTCCGACGGGGGCGGAACTGGCCCGGGCGCACGGCCCGAACGGGTTCACACGGGAGTCACTGACGCGACCGGAGGTGAACCTCCATCTGGGCGCGGCATTCTTCGTCGACATGAGCCGCCGCTACGACGACGAACTCCCGCTCGTACTTTCCGCCTACAACGCCGGGCCCACCCGCGCTACACGCTGGCGTCGTTATCCCGAAGCCTCCGACCCGTTGCGCTTCACGGAGCGGATTCCGTTCACGGAAACGCGCGGGTATGTGAAGAGCGTGCGTCGAAATCTGGGACTCTATCGAGTGCTCTACGGACAGGACTGACGGCGGTCCGCGATCCACGTCCGCATAACTATTCGACTTCTGTCGTGGGAACTTGCGCGCCCGGATTTCGCTCCTCCAATTGGATTCAGGCCATGTGATGCGTGGCGTGAGTGAACTTCGTCGGAGGTAGGGGCATGAAGGGGACCGTCAAATGGTTCAATGACTCGAAGGGATACGGCTTCATCGAGCGACCGGAGGGTGAAGACCTCTTCGTCCATTTCTCGGCGATCGAAGCGGAAGGCTTCCGAACGCTGAACGAAGGTGAAGTGGTGGAGTTCGAGATCCTCGAATCCGAGACGGGCGAGCAGGCAGCTCACGTCGTACGCGCCTGACGCTCTTCTTCACAGGTCCCGATGGGCTCCGCGACCGTATGGTCGCGGGGCCCTTTTTTGTGCGCGTCGCCCACGCCTGAACGTGGCGGTAGATTGCGGCGCCGCTCGACTCAGAACCGACTCGAACCGCCCCGGTGCAGATCCCTCCGAAGACCCGTCCCCGCATCTTTCTGATCGACGCGTACGCGCTGATCTATCGCTCGTACTTCGCGTTCATCAGCCGGCCTCTCACGAATTCTGCGGGAGAGAACACCTCCGCGCCGTTCGGCTTCACGCGGTTCCTGCTCGATATCCGGGAGCAGTTCGAGCCTGACTACCTCGCGGTCGTCTTCGATGCCGGTGACTCGTTCCGTGATGAGGTCTACCCCGAGTACAAGGCGACCCGGGAGAAGATGCCGGACGACCTGCGGGACAGCCTCGGGCGGATCCGGCAAATCGTGGAGGGCTTCAACGACCCCGTCGTCGAACTCGAGGGCTATGAAGCCGACGACGTGATCGGCACGCTCGCCAGGCAGGCGTCGGAGCAGGGCCTCGAGGCCGTGATCGTCTCCGGCGACAAGGACTTCTATCAGCTCGTGGGTCCTCATGTGCACCTCATGAACCCAGGGCGCGGGGGCTCGTCCGGAGTCGCAGCGGACTGGGTGACCGAGGAGAACGCGAGCGAGAAGTTCGGCATTCCCCCCTCTCAGGTGGCCGACTACCTGGCGCTGGTCGGCGACTCGTCGGACAACGTTCCGGGCGCCCGGGGGGTGGGGCCGAAGACGGCGGTTCAGCTACTCGAACAGTACCCGGACGTCGAGCAGCTCATCGAGCATGCCGAGTCGCTCAAGCCACCGCGCGCGTCGAGGTCGCTGACCGAGAACGCCGAGCAGGTACGACTTTCGAAACGGCTTGTGACGATCATGACCGATCTCGACGTCGAGCTCGACCTCGAGGCGTGGAAGGTTCACGAGCCGGACAACGAAGTTCTGCGCGATCTCTTCGTCGAACTCGAGTTCCGCCGTCTCGCGGATCAGTTCGCGCTCGCGGCTCAGGCTGAGGGTGGGGGAACGCACGGTGAGGCTGCCGTCGACGCCGAGGACGACGAAGTCGACTACGCCGTTGTCGATACGCTGGACGGACTCGAGGGGTTGGTCGCAGACCTGCGAGCGGCGGGGACATTCGCGGTCGCGGTCGAGAGCTCGCACGAGGATCCCCTGAGAGGCCACCTCGTTGGCGTAGCGGTGTCGGTCGAGGGTGGGTCGGCGCGCTACCTGCCGTTCGGTCACGCCCAGCCCTTCGAGCTCACCTTCGAAGGAGAGGGCTCCTCCGAGGTCCGCAATCTTCCCGGGCTCGGGACGCCGGAACTCGGTGCACTGAAGGAAGTGCTGGAGGACTCGTCCGTGGGCACGTCCGGGCACGATCTGAAGCATGCGGCGCTCGTGCTCTCGACCGTCGGTGTCACGCTCGGAGGACACGAGACGGACGTGATGGTGGCGAGCTACGTGCTCGATCCGGGGCGGCGAGATCACGAGCTGAAGACGCTCAGTATGGAGGTCTTCTCGCACAAGCCGCTCGTGCGCGGTGACGTGACCGGCTCGGGGCGAAGCAAACTCTCGTTCGCGGACGTACCGGTCGAGCGTGCCAGCGCCTACCTGTGCGGCGCCGTGGATCTCGCGGGTCAACTCGCGGCGCACCTTGCCGAGCAGGTCGACGAGGCGGGACTGACCGACTTGCTGACGGATCTCGAGATGCCCCTCGTTCCCATGCTCACGCGCATGGAGCTCGCAGGGATCGCGATCGACGACGACTTCTTCCGGACGATGCGGGCGAGGCTCAAGCGGGAGCTCGACCTGATCGAGGAGGAGATCTTCAAGCTGGCTGGTGGCGACTTCAACCTGAATTCGACGCCTCAGCTTCGGCAGGTGCTCTTCGAAAAGTTGGAGTTACCGGTCCTCAAGAAGACCAAGACGGGTCCCTCGACCGACGCTTCGGTCCTGGAGGAACTGGCGGCAATGGGGCACGGCGTGCCGCGTCTCATGATGGAGTACCGGGAGCTCGAGAAGCTCCGCTCGACGTATGTCGATGCGCTGCCGCAACTCGTGAATCCTCGCACAGGTCGCATCCACACGAGCTTCAACCAGACCGTCGCTGCGACGGGTCGACTGTCGTCGAGTGATCCGAACCTCCAGAACATCCCGATCCGGACCGATCTCGGACGTGAGATCCGGAAGGGGTTCGTCGCTTCACCCGGGACCGTCTTCCTCGCCGTCGACTACTCGCAGATCGAGCTGCGGGTGATGGCGCACTTCTCCGGCGACGACGCGTTCGTCACGGCGTTCACCGAGGGCATCGACGTCCACCGCCAGACGGCGTCGGTCATCTTCGACGTGCCGATCGATGACGTTACGGGAGACATGCGAGGTCAGGCGAAGACCGTGAACTTCGCCACGCTGTACGGTCAGGGACCGTTCTCGCTGGCGCGCCAACTCGGGATCTCACGCGAGGAGGCGAAGCACTTCATCGCCACCTACTTCGAGCGCTTCTCGGGTGTTCGTGATTTCCTCGACGCCCAGGTCCAGATGGCGAAGGACGTCGGGTACGTCGAGACGCTCATGGGGCGCCGCCGCTACGTACCCGAGCTGCGTGCCGGCAACTGGAACGTGAGGCAGTTCGGGGAACGCGTCGCGCAGAATACGCCGATTCAGGGGACGGCCGCCGACATGATGAAGAAGGCGATGATCGACGTTCAGGCTGGCCTCGACGACATGGACACCCGCGCGGTGGTGCTGCTGCAGGTGCACGATGAGTTGCTGCTCGAGGTCCCGGAGGACGAGGTCGATGCCGTGCGCGACATGGTCGTCGAGCGGATGGAAGGGGCGGTCGAGCTCGACGTGCCGATCGTGGCGGAGTGGGGGGTCGGGAGGAGCTGGTATGACTGCAAGGGCTAGGTAGCGGACCGTACGTCGTCCCGCCCCGCCATCCTCCCGCCC
>CALHIO010000050.1 GCA_938030915.1 uncultured Gemmatimonadota bacterium | reverse complement strand
CGTCGAGCTGGGCTACCCTGCCCTCGCACTGACCGACCACAACGGCCTCTATGGCTCGATGGAGTTCGCGCAGACCGCCAGACTGGCGAATCTGCAGCCGATCACGGGGGCGGAACTCACGCTTCGCGACTGCTTTACGGGCGCAGAAGAGCCCGAATCGGGCCATCACGTCACACTTCTGGCCGAAACACCGACCGGATACGCCAATCTCTGCCGCCTCCTGACCGAGGCGCACATGAATTCCGAGCGTGGGGATCCACGACTTCCCCTCGAATCCCTGCTGCTGCGCCCCGAAGGGCTGATCCTGCTGACCGGATGTGCGAAAAGCCCTGTCGCAGCGGCCCTCGAGTCCTCGGTAGCGGATGGAGAGGCCCTCACGCATCGACTTCTGCGTGCCTTCGGACCCGGAAATGTCTTCGTGGAACTGCAGGATAACGCCGTCCGAGGCGACAGCGCTCGCAACAAGAGCCTGGGACGCCTCGCAGGACGCCTGGGTCTCGGTGTCGTCGCCACGGGAAACGTGCACTACCATCGACCGGAGCGTCATCGGCTCCAGGACGTCCTGGTCTCCGTCCGGAATCGAAGCACGCTGGACGCCGCACACGGCGCCAGGAGGGCCAACAGGCTCTTCCATCTCGCTGCCCCCTGGGAGATGCACCACCGCTTCCAGAGCCGCCCGGAAGCACTCACGAACACCCTCCTGATCGCTGAACGATGCTCGGATTTCGATCTGACCCAGGATCTGGGCTACGAATTCCCCGATTTCGAGGGATCGGAGCGTGGCGGAGCGATCGAATCGCTCGCCGCGATGTGCCTGCAGCGCATCAGCGAGCTGTATGAGCCGGGGAGCGCGGAGGAGCAGGATGCAGAGAACCGACTGAACACGGAGCTCTGTCTGGTCGACCTCCATGGGCTGGGAGGCTTTTTCCTGGTCTATCGCGACATCATGCAACTCGCGGGCGAGGTGGCGCGGGACGTACGTGGCGAAGCGCCCAGAGCCTCCTCGGGGCTGCCGGCCGGCCGGGGGCGTGGCTCGTCCGTTTCGTCGATCATCTGCTACCTGATCGGCCTCTCCCACATCGATCCGGTCAAGAACAATCTCTTCCTCGGGCGCTTTCTGAACGAGGCGCTCCGCAGTGTGCCCGACATCGATCTGGACTTCCCACGCGATATAAGAGAACAGTTGATCCTACGCGTGTATGAGAAGTATGGACAAGAACATACGGGACTCGTATGCACCTTCCCGACGTACCGCCTGAAATCCGCGGTACGCGAGATCGGCAAGGCGCTGGACCTCCCGATGGGCGAGCTGGAAAAGCTCTCCAAGCTCGCAGAGCGGCGCTCAGCGGCCGGCCTGGCCGACGAGATCGCGTCGCTCCCTGAATTCAAGGATCGAGCCGACGGACATCTCTGGAAGCTGCTCGGAGACCTCGCCGAAGACGTCGCCGGCCTGCCCCGCCACATTTCGCAGCACGTCGGTGGGATGATCATCTCGAGTCGCCCGCTCGTGGAGATCGTTCCGGTCGAACCTGCGGCGTGGGAAGGCCGTTTCCTCTGCCAGTGGGACAAGGACTCCTGTGACGACGCCGGGTTCATCAAGATCGACTTTCTGGCGCTCGGCATGCTCTCTCTGGTCGAAGAGAGTATCGACCTGATCTCCGACCGGCATGGTGAGGCCCCGGACCTCTCCCGGATCGACTTCGAGGACGAGACCATCTACGACCGGGTGGGATCGGGGGATACGGTCGGCATCTTCCAGATCGAGAGTCGAGCGCAGATTCAGATGCTCCGACGCACGAGACCCCGGAATCTCGAAGATCTCTCCGTCCAGGTGGCCATCGTTCGACCAGGACCGATCGTCGGGGGTGCCGTGAATCCCTATGTACGACGCCGTGAAATGCTGCGCGATGTGCCGGGATACGAGGTTCCCTACCCCCATCCGCTCCTCGAGGAGGCACTTGGAGAGACGTTGGGCGTGATCATCTTCCAGGATCAGGTCCTCAAGGTCTGTCAGGCGCTCGCCAACTTCACGGACGGCCAGGCAGAGTCCCTGAGACGGGCCATGAGCCGTAAGCGCTCCAGGGAGGCCCTGACGGCCCACTGGGAAGAGTTCAAGGCCGGAGCGGAGGCCAATGGGGTCGAAGAGACCACCGCACGGGAGATTTTCACCCAGGTGACGGCGTTTTCGGAGTTCGGCTTCCCGAAATCGCATGCCGCGGCGTTCGGCCTGCTGGCATATCAGTCCGCATGGCTGCGCCACTACTACCCGGTCGAGTTCTACGTCGGGCTCTTCAACAATCAGCCGATGGGCTTCTACTCGCTCGACGCTCTCGGCCGGGATGCCCGCAGAAACGGCATCAGGACACTCCTACCGGACATCAACCGGAGCCGCGTCGAATGCACCGCTGAAGGTGACGACCTGCGGATCGGACTGGGATTCGTGCGAGGCTGGGGGGCCGACATCGCCGAGCATGTCGTGTCCGAGCGGGAATCCGGCGGCCCGTACTCCTCCCTTCTCGACTTCCTGCGCCGTACGCCGGCTGCGCTCAAGCGCCCGGCGATCGAGAACCTCATCTGGGTGGGTGGATTCGGCGCCTTCGGCCTGACCCGGCGAGAATTGCTGTGGCAGGTGGGCCTCTGGCTCGGCCCCGAGACCGACGAGGAGCGGACCGGAGGCCGGGAAGACCACGCTCAGACAGAACTCGCACTCGACGACCCGTATGCCGACCTGAGTTTCTCAGACCTCGATCCCCACGATCGGATGATCGCCGAGTATCGGATGCTGCGCTTCTCGACGGAGCTCCATCCGTTGTCCCTTCTCCAGAACGCACTGCCGAAAGACACCGTGACGTCGGACCGCCTCCAATATCTCGGCAACGGGAGCACCGTACGGGTCGCTGGACTCGTCACGACGCGTCAGCGCCCGGGGACTGCAAAAGGCTATGTATTTGTCCTGATGGAAGATGAGCACGGTCCTATCAACGTGATTGTTAAGCCTGACATCTATCAGCGTGACCGAGCCGCCGTCCGGATGGAGCCATTTCTGGCGGTGCATGGACGGCTCCAGATCGACGGAGCGAGCATCAACGTCATCGCCCACGAACTGCAGGCGCTGCGGGTACCGGGCACGCCGGTTCGGCGACGCGGCCTGTCCCGGACCCTGGCGACTGCGAAAGCCGAAGGGACCGCCCCGGGAACGCTCCCCCCTGCCTCGACGACGATGCCCGCCCGACGACCGGCACGCATTCCGGCAGGCACGGTCGCGGGGTCCGAAGAGTGGACCGAAGAGGCATGGGGGCCGGATTCACACACTCCACCCCCCGCAGAGGGCCAGGGACTCGATTCTCCGGACCTCGATCACCTCCACACCTCGCTCCCGGAGCCCCTCGAGTACTGGGCAGAGAAGGACGACGCGCCGACGAGCCCGTATCAGTACCTGACGGCCCTGCGACAGAGTCCACCGGGCATCAAGAACTTCGGCTAGCTGGTCGAGTCACCGAGACGCACACTGTACGTCCCTCACGGACCCGGAGAGACGATAAAACAGATCACCCCCATCATCACGGTCGATGAGGTCGAGCCCTGCCTGCCCTTCTGGACGGCCCTCGGATTCGAGGTCATCGGCACCGTTCCCCATGACGGAACGATCGGCTTCGCCATGCTGAATCACGGCGACCTCATGATGATGTACCAATCAACCGGAAGCGTAGAGGTGGATCTGGGTGCATCCAGGGCCCCCGTCGACCTGCCCGCAGAGCTCGGCCGGTCGACCACGACGCTCTTTGTCGAGGTCGAAGACCTGGACACAGTCATCGAGGCCGCCAGCCAGAGCGAGGTCTTGGTGCCCCGCCGCACGAGCTTCTACCACATGGACGAGATCTTCCCACGCGCCCCCTGTGGGACCGTGATCGGGTTCGCTCAGCGGATCGAGGAGGACGAAGCCTCCGAGGGTTCTTCGGCGGAGTCTTCCGAAGAGTCCTGAGGACGGTGCAGCGCGAACGTCAGGGTCAGGTGCGGACGATCAGCCGCCTCCCCCACGAGGCCAGAAGTTGTTCTGTCGGTCCACATCCGGGGCGTAGCCGCTCGGGTCCAGCTCCACGCGGGTTACTGAGCCCGCAGTCGCCGCGATGTCGATTTCGTACCGGTCATGTCCGGCCAGCCAGTGGTCGACCGGGATCTCGTGCACGAAATCCATCCCGTTGGACGTCCGGATTCGGACCCGGGCCGGAAAAATCGCATTGCCCCGGTCCTCGATCGTGACGACCGCGCCTCCTGTCGGCTTCGGTGCGACACGCCCCACGGCATGGTCGAGCGTCCACGTCTCGAAGTAGAACGAGGTCCAGAACCAGTCGAGGTCCTCCTCGGCGAAACGCTCGAAGGTGTTGAAGAAGTCCCACGGACTCGGACGTTTGTACGCCCATTCGGCAATGAAGGTTCGGTACGCCGCACGCCAGTCGTCCTCACCCATGACCTCCCGGAGCGCCACCATCAGAGTCGCTGGCTTCGGGTACGAGG
>CALHIO010000049.1 GCA_938030915.1 uncultured Gemmatimonadota bacterium | reverse complement strand
GTTCCTTTACTTCGCGCACCTCGGCGGCGGGCGATTTCGACTGCGGCTCGGGTTCGATCGTCGGTGGAGCGCCGATCCGCCCAGCGAGGATGCAGACGGCCGCGCCCTGCGAGGCCTCGGCGCGGCGGTGGCCCGCGGCCCGGCGCCGGACATCCGCAAGGCCTCCAGGGCGATGTTCGACGAGGGGCTCGACCGCACCTTCGAGTACTGGCGAGCGCAGGCGGCTGCCCTGCTGGGCGCGCTCGATGTCATCGAGGCAGCCCCTGGACGCAGCGACGTTCGTGAAGCGGCGCGGCGTTGGGCCGTCGGACTCCCTACCCCTCGGATTGATCGAGGCTGGCCATGGCCGGATGACCGCCTCGAGTACGAGAACGCGCTCCTTCCACACGCCTTGATCCGGGCAGGGGAGGTACTCGACGAACCCGCGTGGGTGAGGGCCGGAGTCGACCTCCTCGGCTGGCTGATCTCCATCGAGACCCAGGGAGCCGTCTTCAGCTTCACGCCGGTCGGTGGCAGGGGTCCGGGCGCGACGTGCTGCGGTTTCGACCAGCAACCGATCGAGGCGTGGGCTATGGCGGAGGCCGCAGCTGTGGCCCTCCGCGTGACCGGCGACGCGCGGTTCGGCGAAGCCCTCGATCGGGCTGTCGCCTGGTTCCGGGGGGACAACGATGTCGGCGTGGCGCTCGTCGATCCGTGGACCGGCGGCGGCCACGATGGCCTTGAGTCGACCGGCGTCAATCAGAACCAAGGTGCCGAATCACAGCTCGCCGCGCTCGGGGTGCGTCATCTGGAGCGTATGACCCGGCCCGCTCGGCTCCGACGCAGCCTCCGATGATGACGGCCTTAGCCACCGAGGATCTCGTCCAACAGGCGCTCGATCGACACGACAACGGCGCCCACGTGGCTGTCGGCCGCGCCGTAGACCGCATAAAGCGTGTCGGCGTCGAGGCGATGGACGCCTTGCACGAAGATCACACGGTCGACGTCTCCCTGGCACTCCCATGGCAGCTCCGGCTCGAGGACTGGCTTGGCCATCACGGCGATCACGCTCCCCGTGTGCGGATCGAGCAGCGCGGCGCGCATCGTGTAGGCGCCGGTCTCGTCGCGCTCGTGGAACAACAGCAGGAGGCCCGCCCCGGTCTCCACCGGCGGTGCGCCCGCGCCCACACCGAACGCGCCGGCCGACGGCGTGATGATGGTGTGATGATCGAGACGCTCGAGGTGGTCGTCCCAGAAGGTTGCATCCGCCTCCCAGAGGCTCGCAACATCGTCGAACACAGCGAGTTGCATGTTTGGATGCACACGGTGGATGAGCCCGACCCGGCCGTCACGGAGGTTGAAGATCACCGCATCCTTGTTCTCGACGCCGTCGGGTCCGAGAAGCACCCCCGAGTCCGGATCGAGCCTCAGCTGACCGTTGTGGAAGGCGACCTCGTGGGCGCCGATGCGCCAAGGAAGCCCGGACTCCTCCGGCGGGAGGTTCGTATAGGTCATCAGCAAGCGCTGCCTGCCGTTGTCGTTGACCTTCTGGATCCGCGGATCCTCCCAACAGTGGACGCCGTGGTCACCGGCGCGGGCGAGTACATGGTCGAACACGTAGGACTCCCCATCGTCGCTGGTGAGCACGATGATGTCGGAGATGTAGTCGAGGAAGCGCGGACCCGGGCCGGGGTTTGCGCGATAGCCCTCTCGTACCGCCCGAGCGATCAGGTGGAACCGGCCCTCGTGATGGATCAAGCCGGCGTTGAAGACCGCGCCGTAGCCCGCGATCGAGTCGCGTTCGACGAGTGGTGTGGCGCGCAAGCGCCTGACGCTGGCAGTGGGGTCGGCGGTTCGTTGCATCGAAAGCACCCGGAGAGTCTGCATGGGCCAGTTCGGCCACTCGCGGATAGGTACCCATCGGAAGAGGAGGCCGCACTGTGAACACCCACGACCCGCGCGAGATGTTCGTGCGCTGTCCGTCCAATCCCGTGCTGACCGCCCAGCAGTTCCCTCGGATGGTCAACGCCGTCTTCAACCCGGGAGTCGTCCGCTTCGGCGACGACGTCCTGCTGCTCGTGCGCGTCGAGGACCGGACGGGGCTCTCGAGCCTCGTCCCTGCGACCTCCCGCAACGGCGTCGACGGGTGGACGATCGATTGGGACCGACGCATGGTTCCGGAGCTTGACAGCTACGCGGAGCACTGGGGCATCGAGGATCCTCGGATCACCCAAGTCGGTGACGAGTACCTCATCGTGTACACCGGCTTTGGCCTCGGTGGCCCAATGGTGTGTCTCGCGACGACCACTGACTTCGTGAGCTTCCAGCGTCAGGGAGTAGTCCAGCCACCGGAGGACAAGGACGCAGCGCTGTTTCCCCGGAAGTTCGACGGTCGTTGGGCGCTGATCCACCGGCCGGCGCCGAGTATGGCGAACCTGGGTGCGCACGTCTGGATGTCGTGGAGTCCCGACCTCGTTCACTGGGGAGACGCCAGGGTTCTGCTCGCGGCGCGCCGCGGTGGGTGGTGGGACGCCAACAAGATCGGGTTGGGACCGCCGCCGCTGGAGACTCCGCTCGGTTGGCTGATCTGCTACCACGGTGTCCGCCCGACCGCGTCGGGATCGATCTACCGGCTCGGCCTCGCGATGCTGGATCTCGAGGATCCGCGCCGGGTCCTGACGCGCGGCGACGAATGGGTCTTCGGTCCGCACGCGCCGTACGAGCGGTCGGGTGATGTTCCCGACGTGGTATTCCCGTGCGGGTGGCTCATGGACGACGACGGCGACACGCTACGTATGTACTACGGCGCCGCTGACAGCACGATCGGGCTCGCGACGGCAAGCTTGGCCGACCTCGTCGACCACCTCAAGAGGCACGCCTGTGAGACGGAGGAATCACTCTGATAACGACGATCGCGGCTTCCGGAGGCCGAGAGGAGGCTGGTGTCTCCGCAACACAGTGAAACGAGTCGACCTTGCGCCGGTGAGCCGCCCTCAGCTTTTGAGTCCTGGTCGGAAGGGCGGATTCGGTCAGGGCGACGGACGTCGTCATCCTCGTGGTGCTGAGGTCTGCGCCGTCCTCGCATCCTCTGGGAGCGAGGGTAGTCGGCGCCGGCGTTCTGCTCGCGGCGGCGCTCTACGTCGCTGTGGCCGCTCTCGTGTGGCCGCGCTCAAGCGGTTTCGACCACGGACCGCGTGGGTTTCGGTGGCCGGTAACCAAAGCCTCTGCTTGAGTTGAGCACGCACTACACAGAATTGCGGCATGGACAGGTCGATCGGAAATGCCGGAGAAGGTCGAGTGTCGTAGGCGGAGGCCGTGCCCGCGTTGATCGCCGTCGCGTGTGGGCTGACCATTCGACGACGGTCGAACCAGCCCCGGCCTCTTCATCGTCGCCGACGGCAACGATTATCGGCGCCGAGTGCCAACGCGGCGATCCCACTCCGC
>CALHIO010000048.1 GCA_938030915.1 uncultured Gemmatimonadota bacterium | reverse complement strand
GGAGGCCGCCGCCCAATCCCCAGAGCGTGCCCTGAAGCCAGTGCCTTCGTTCCACCGATACTCCTCGGATCGCCGTGAGGTCGACACTGATCGGCACATCCGTGCCCAGCTGCCTGAGCTCCACTGTGGAGGGCTCCAGTGACACGAATCGGGCATCATCGACGATGATTTCCGGCGTGATGAGCTGCACCGTTTCGTTGACCGGCATCTGGCCGAACAGGGTGCGCAGGCGCGCCTCATCGAGGCCGGGTGCCGCCTGCGCGGCGGCGTGCTGCACTCCGGGGAGAGCGATGGCGAAGAGCGCGACGAGGAGGCCGCACCCGAACACGCCACTGCACGGGACGAAACGCCGCTTCGGGAACCGTCCGGACCTCTTCATGTTCATCTCACTTCGGCGCGGCCGGAGCCCTGACGGCGATGGTTTCGAGCGAGCCATGGTTGTGCTCGTCTCAGCGCATCGCACCGCGGGGCCGCGGCACGATTGCGTCTACATCCGTGGCAGCGTGACCCCGACCTGCTTCATGTATTTCCCCTTCCGATCCGCATACGCGACCTCGGGCTCCTCGTCACCTTCGAAGAAGAGGAGCTGGGCGATGCCCTCTCCGCCGTAGACCTTCGCCGGCAGGGGGGTGGTGTTCGAAATCTCGAGGGTGAGATAGCCCTCCCACGTCGGCTCGAGAGGAGTGACGTTTACGATCAGGCCGCATCTCGCGTAGGTGGACTTGCCGACGCAGATGACCAGCACGTCCCTCGGGATGCGGAAGTACTCTTCCGTCCGGGCGAGAGCGAAGGAGTTGGGCGGGATGATGCACTCCGGTCCGACGATGTCCACGAAGGAACGGTCGTCGAAGTTCTTCGGGTCGACGATCGAGTTGTGGACGTTCGTGAACACCTTGAACTCCGGAGACACACGAATGTCGTATCCGTAGGACGAGATGCCGTAGGAGATCTTCCCGTCCCGTACCTGACCGGATTCGAAGGGCTCGATCATGTTGTGCTCTTCGCACATCCGGCGAATCCACTTGTCACTCTTGATGGGCATTCGGGTACGGTACTCCGAGTGTGTGATCGCGGTCGCGAGGCGCGGTGAACGCGCCCCGAATCGACCCCGGAAGGAGGCGCAAGATAGACGCCCCGTTAACTGCCGGTCAAACCGGCGAAAATCGAGCAATTTGGGCCCAAATCGGGACCCAGGGATCGGTTGACACTCGAACACGGGCTCGGGTACCTTTTCGCCGGCATTCACGCTCGTGAAGAATTTCACAAACCCCACGGATGCTCATGTCGGGAGCCTATCTCCCCATTCTGTTGCTGTTCGGCGTCTCGGTGATCAATGCCCTCGGTATGGTGGTCACCTCGCACATCCTGAACCCGCGACGCGATACACCGCAAAAGCTGATGCCCTATGAATCGGGCATGATTCCGATCGGCAGCACGAAGGCTCGTTTCTCCGTGAAGTTCTACATGGTGGCGATCAGCTTCATCGTCTTCGATCTGGAGACGATCTTCCTGATCCCGTGGGCCGTGCAGATGCGTGAGCTCGGCTGGAGTGCCTTCCTCGCGATGAGCATGTTCGTCGCCGTCCTGGCGATCGGCCTCGTCTACGAGTGGAAGAAAGGAGGCCTGGAGTGGGATTGATCGACAAGATTCCCGGGAGCGGTTCGACCCGAACCGAGGGGGGCATGTTCGGGCCCGGCAGCCCGACCTTCCTCACGAGCAAGGTCGACGCGCTGATCAACTGGGGTCGTCTGAATTCTCTGTGGCCGATGCCGTTCGGTACGGCCTGCTGCGCGATCGAGATGATGGCGTCGGCTGCGTCCAATTACGACCTCGCCCGGTTCGGTATGGAGCGCATGTCGTTCAGCCCGCGCCAGGCGGATGTCCTCATCTGTGCCGGGCGGGTGCCGTACAAGCTCGCACCGGTCCTGCGCCGCATCTGGGATCAGATGCCGCAGCCGAAGTGGGCGATCTCGATGGGGGCCTGCGCCTCGTCCGGGGGCGTCTTCGACGTCTACTCGATGGTGCAGGGCATCGACACGATCATTCCCGTGGACGTGTACATCCCCGGTTGTCCTCCCCGACCGGAGGGCCTGATCTACGGTCTCATGATGATCCAGGAACAGATCCGTCAGGAGAGCCTCTCCAAGCACTTCGAGCACCGCGCCGAGGATCCGCTTCTCGTGGCGAAGCCGCGAGCCAGCGAGGCGGAGGTCGTTGGACTCACCGGTCCGTTCGGCAATTCGACCCAGCAGGACCAGATCTCAACGGGCGAGTTCGTCGCGCCCGCGGCCACCGAAGATCCCCTCTCCTGACCTCATGGCTGACGAACAGAAATCCGGTCTCGACGCGGTCGACGAGGGCCCGCTCGGCTCCGATACGACCGAAGCTCCTGAACAGACCTCCACAGGCGACCCGTCGGAGCATCCATCGGTGGCGGCGCTTCTGGAGCGTTTTGCCTCGGAGGTTCAGCGGCATCAGCTGACGGCGGGCGACCAGTGGGTCGTGTGGATCAATCCGGAGAGGAGCCACGAGATTCTCTCCTGGCTCAAGGACGACCTGGACCAGGCGTATGACATGATGTCGGACGTGACCGGGGTCGATTACGGCGGTGGGCGTCCGGTCGAGGTCGTGTACCAGATGTTCTCCACTGCGCACAGCCGGGCCCTTCGGCTCCGGTGCCCTCTTCCGCTCGATGCGATGGAGATCGATTCGGTCGTCGACCTCTGGAAGTCCGCGGATTGGCTGGAGCGGGAAGTGTTCGACCTCTTCGGCGTCACCTTCAAGGGGCATCCGGACCTTCGTCGGATTCTCATGCCTGACGACTACGCCGAAGGACATCCTCTCAGGAAGGACTTCCCGCTGCGCGGGCGGTTCTCGAGAGCCGAACAAACGCGACGCGCGCTCGCTCAGGACGTCGAGCGCTTCTACCTGGCGGAGAACCTCGAGGCCGGCGACCCGCAGGAGGTCGAAGCCACCGAGGTCGGAACCGTCGCCGATTCGGGAGCAGGGACGCTCCCGGCGCCGGCTGAAGCCGGAGAGGACGACTGATGGCCACGAAGACCGTGGAGTTCAACGTCGGGCAAGGCCGCGAGATGGGTCTCGGGGGTGCCGGGGCGGCCAGCCCGATCGCGCCGTTCGACATTCCGGAGCCGGAGGTCGGCACGGAACAGATGCTGATCAACATCGGTCCTCAGCACCCGGCGACGCACGGCGTGCTCCGCCTGGTGTGTGAGCTCGATGGAGAGACCGTCACGAGCGTGACGCCCCACATCGGGTATCTGCATTCCTCCTTCGAAAAGCTCGGTGAGTACAGGACCTGGAATCAGATCGTCCCGCTCACGGACCGCATGGACTATCTCGCGCCGCTGATTTACAACTGCGCATACGTCATGTCGGTCGAGAAGCTCATGGGGATCGAGGTCACGGAGCGCTGTAAGGTGGTGCGCGTCATTCTGATGGAGCTCGATCGGATCTTTGGCCATCTCCTGTGGCTGGGGACGACTGCGATCGATGTCGGTGCGTTCACGCCGTTCCTCTACAGCTTCCAGCAGCGGGAAAAGATCTACTCGTTGCACGAGGCGCTGACCGGCGCGCGGATTACGACGTCGGCGACCCGGGTGGGTGGCATGATGGCCGATCTACCCGAGGGATGGCTCGAGCAGCTCCTCGAGTTCCTCGACAACTTCCCGAAGACGCTCGCGGAAGTGCACCATCTCCTCACGGGGAACCAGATCCACATCGGACGGACGCAAGGCGTCGGTACCATCAGCGCCGCCGAGGCCATCAACTACGGCTTCACGGGGCCGAACCTGCGCGCGGCCGGTGTTCCCTACGATGTCCGGAAGGATCGGCCGTACTACGACTACGAGACGTACGATTTCGACGTACCGGTCGGCGAGCACGGTGACTGTTACGACCGTTACCTGTGTCGGATGGAAGAGATGGAGCAGTCCGTCTCGATCATCCGGCAGGCGATGGCTCGCCTCCCGGACGGTCCCATCAATGTCGACGACCCCAACGTGTCGCTGCCGTCCAAGACCGATGCGATGTCGGACATGGAAAGCATGATCCACCACTTCAAGCTCATCACCGACGGCATTCCTGCCCCCGAGGGTGACTGCTACATGGCGATCGAGGCGTCGAAAGGCGAGCTCGGTATGTACGTGGTGGCCGAGGAGGGGGGTACCAAACCCGTTCGGTGGCGTGTCCGTCCGCCATCCTTCGTGAACCTGTCCGTGATTCCGAAGCTGGCCGAGGGGCACCTCCTCTCCGACCTGATCATGATCAACGCAAGCCTCGACATCGTGCTCGGGGAGATCGACCGATGAGCGATATCCCGTTCAAGAACCCCGGCTGGGCGGGGAACACCGGTGAGTTCGAACTCACGGAAGAGCAGGTCCGGGGGGACGACTTCGTCGGATCGCGTCCGGCGCATGGTGGGCACGCTTCGGGCGCGGGGACGATGCCGTACATGCTGGCCGCGAAGGAGCCGGACGCTCCTCTCTTCGAAGGCGAGTACCGGGATCGGCTCGACAAGATCCTGTCGCGGTACCCCACGAAGCAGGCGGCACTCTTGCCGGCGCTGGGGCTGGCGCAGGAGATCCGGGGGCACGTGAGTCCCGCCTCGATGGACGAGGTCGCCGAGGTCCTGGAACTCTCCTCGGCGTACGTACGAGGGGTGGCGACCTTCTACACGATGTACAACAAGCGGCCCGTGGGTCGGCATCTGGTCCAGGTGTGCACGAACATTTCGTGCAACCTGGCGGGGGCGGACGACGTGGTCGATGCGTTTCTGAAATACACCGACACCGAACTCGGGGAGACCTCCGAGGACGGCAATTTCACGGTGCTCGAGGCGGAGTGCCTCGCGGCATGCGGGTTTCCGACCTGTGTGCAGATCAATTCCCGTTATTTCGAGAATGTGACCCCCTCCGAGGTGCCCAGGATCTGCGAGCATCTCAAGGCCGAGGGGGAATAGCTTATGGCGTACCCGTACGTGTCGGACCACGAGGTCCGCGTCCTCAGCAAGCACTTTGGTGACCCCTCTCAGCGCCGTATCGACACATACGTCGAACGCGGTGGTTATTCGGCGCTCAAGAAGGCGTTCGACATGGGGCCCGAGAAGGTGATCGACGAAGTCAAGGCGTCCGGCCTCCGAGGACGAGGCGGCGCGGGCTTCCCGACCGGGGTGAAGTGGTCGTTCATGCCCAAGGAGTCGGGCAAGCCTCACTATCTGCTCTGCAACGCCGACGAATCCGAGCCCGGCACCTTCAAGGATCGCGAGCTGATACGGTGGGATCCCCACCAGCTGATCGAGGGCTGCCTGATCGGAGCGTACGCGATCGGCGCCAAGCACGTGTACATCTACTGCCGGGGGGAGTTCTTCGAGGCGAATTCGATCCTCGCCCGTGCGGTGGAGGACGCCTACGAGAAAGGCTACATCGGGACCGACATCATGGGTTCGGGCAACGATCTCGAACTCACGGTGCATCAGGGGGCCGGGGCGTATATCTGCGGGGAAGAGACCGGCCTCATGAACTCGCTCGAGGGCCGTCGCGGTCAGCCGCGGGTCAAGCCGCCGTTCCCGGCGGCCGTCGGCGCATTCGGCATGCCGTCGACGATCAACAACGTCGAGACGCTTGCGGCGGTCACGCACATCGTAGCAAACGGTGGTGACTGGTACCGGGGCTTCGGAACGGAAAAGAGCCCGGGCACCAAGTTGTTCTGCGTCAGTGGGCATGTGAACAAGCCGGGCAACTACGAGCTCCCGCTCGGCTTCCCGCTCATGACGCTGATCGATGAGGTATGCGGCGGGATGCGAGACGGGAACGCGCTCAAGGCGGTGATTCCGGGCGGGTCCTCGGTTCCGATCATCAATGCGGAAGAGGCTGGCCGCTGCACACTGGATTACGAGGGGTGCGTGGAGGTCGGTACGATGCTCGGGTGTGCCTCGGTCATCGTCATGGACGAGACCGCGGACGTCGTGAAGCAGGTCCGCAGGATGGTCGACTTCTACGCCCACGAGTCCTGCGGCCAGTGCACGCCGTGCCGGGAGGGCTCCGCCTGGACTGCCCAGATTCTCAAGAGGATCGAGGACGGTCGGGGCACTGAGGAGGATCTCGATACGCTGATGGAGATGACGGAGCAGATGGTCGGCACGACGATCTGCGTCCTCTCCGACTCGGTCGCGGCGCCGGTCCAGTCGTCGATCGAGAAGTTCCGTGATGACTACCTGGCGCTCATCCGCCGCGGCGAAAGGGTAGGAGCTGCCTGATGGCCGACATGGTCAACCTGACGATCGACGGCCACGAGGTCTCCGTTCCCAAAGGGACGACGATCCTCGAAGCAGCCAAGACGATCGGCACCGAGGTCCCGCATTACTGCTACCACCCGGGGATGTCGTCTCCGGCGATGTGTCGCCTCTGCCTCGTCGACGTGGAAGGCGCGCCGAAGCCCATGCCCGGGTGTGTGACGACCGTCATGGACGGACAGGTCGTCCATACGCAGTCGGAACAGGCGCTGAAGAACCGTCGGGGGGTTCTCGAGTTCTATCTCGTGAACCACCCGCTCGACTGCCCGATCTGCGACATGTCGGGGGAGTGCAATCTCCAGGACTACGTGCACGCCGAGGGACGCGAGCACGGTCGCGGGCGGGAGCCGAAGCGAATCTTCGGTCGAGACGACTTCGGCGGCGACGTTCTCTTCTACGGGGATCGCTGCGTGATGTGCACCCGTTGCGTGCGCTTCATGAGCGAGGTGGAGCAGGATCACCGCCTCACGGTCGTAGAGCGGGGCAACCGCTCCGTCATCGACACCTTCTTCGAGGAAGGCCTCGACGGGACGCACTGGCATGGCAATATCGTCGACATCTGCCCGGTGGGTGCGCTCGTTTCCAAGGAGTTCCTCCACAAGGCACGAGCCTGGGATCTGACGCACACTCCGTCGATCTGCACGAGTTGCTCGCAGGGCTGCAACGTCGAGCTGCACACCCGTGACAATCTGGTCCAGCGTATCAAACCACGTGAGAATCTCGACGTAAACGCATGGTGGATATGCGATTATGGGCGCCATAATTACGAGTGGGTCAATCGGGGTGACCGTCTGGAGGCGCCGCTCGTTCGGTCGAACGGCTCTTCGCAGGCCATGGGCTGGGGCGATGCACTCCGCGCCCTCCTCGAGAAGGCGGACGGGGCGGGCTCGGTGAAAGCCGTAGCGTCCCCGATGTCGTCGAATGAGGACCTGGGCGCACTTCGCTCTCTGGTGGATATGCTCGGAGGTGGCGACATCGTCTACCGTTCGGCGCGCGCCGAGGACGAGGTGCCTCTGAAAGGATTCCCGGGTCTGGTCCGCCGCAGGGATCTCACGCCGAACGCGACGGGAGCCGAACTGGTCGGTGCCTCACGGGTCGGGGGTGATGATGCGAGCGGTGGCCTCGAGGGGGTCGCCGGTCACCAAGGCATCGTCATCGTGCTCAATGACGACCTTGCCGACCAGGATGAAGGGTTCGGCTCCGATGCGGCGCTCTTCGTCTACATGGGTTCACACGATTCCACAGCAGCCAGTCGTGCCGACTTCGTCCTTCCCATCAGTACGCATGCGGAGGGGGAGGGCACGTTCACGAACCACGAGCGCCGCGTTCAGCGTTTCTCGAAGGCGCTCGACGCGCCGGGCATCGCCAGTTTCTGGAGCAGCAGCGAGTCGGGAAGCGCGAGCTCGATCACCAGCGTGCGCGCATCGG
>CALHIO010000047.1 GCA_938030915.1 uncultured Gemmatimonadota bacterium | reverse complement strand
CTGTTCAGACGGATGGCGGAGGATCTGCGCGCTGGTGAGAGCGCCCTCCTGCCCGGTGGCCCTGTCTTGGGGGTTGTCGCCGACTAGAGCGAGGGCCGAATCAGGTCTGGTTACGAGCCCGGTCGCCGCACGGTGGCCGGGCTCGCCAGCATCCAGGAGGAACGGTTCGGTCCCTGACGGTGACCGTCGTCGGTTCCTCCCCCCCCCCTCTCCAGTTCCGACCACTGCTCTTGCATATCCAGCGTTCCCATCGTTCCCGCCCAGCAGCCGGTAAGAAACGAGAGGTGATCGATCGACAGGCGTGCGCTCTGGCCCGAGACCAACGCCGGTACCGTCAGGCTGATGGAGATCACGAGGAGCACCGATCCGAACCTTCGGGGTAGCACTCCAGCATCTGTGGGGTGGTGTGCACGAGAGTCCATGTCTGAGAAACGTCCTGGTGCGATTCGTAGGGGTGTTCCCGGATACATCCACCTCCGGATCCAGGTAGGTTATTTGACCGTTTTGGCCGCGGAAACACTGCTGCGGCCCAACATCGAGAAGAGGACATCAAGATCATGAAGTCGTTCAAGCTGATCCCTGCCGCGGCGCTGTTCCTAGTCGCGTGCGGAGGCGGCGAGCCCGCGGATACGGGCGCCCCTGAGGCTCCTGCAACGGAGCCGGCAGCCGCGGCTGCGCCGGCTGGTCCCGCAGCACCGACCGGTCCGATGACGATCCCCGATTGGTATCAGGTCGACCACGACGCGAAGACCGTGAGGCTTTCCGTAGTCGCGGGTCAGAGCCCGGACAACAACTACTGGAACTTCAATGGTGCGATTCGGGGACAGCTCGCGATCACGGTGCCGGAGGGATATGAGGTCACCATCGACCTCGAGAATCGGGATCCGAACATGGCGCACAGCCTCGGTATCTCGTCTGAGCTGGTGAATTTCACGGTGCCGCCGACGCCCGATCCGGTCTTTGCAGGTGCGATCACGGAGAACCCGCAGTCGATGATCGATGCGACGATGCCGGGCGAGTCGGAGTCGATCACGTTCGTCGCGGATGCGGCGGGCAACTACTCCATGGTGTGCTACATCGCGGGCCACTCGGCGATCGGCATGTGGCTCTTCTTCAACGTCTCCGGCGACGGCGACTCGGGAGTCCAGGGCCTTTAGGCACGAGCCTCCGGCTGTCGCCGGAGCAGCGCGAAAGAAGACGGGCGTCACCTCTTCGGGTGGCGCCCGTTCTTCGTGACGGTAGCGGGAGAGACGGCAGAGGGGGGACTCAAGTGGAGGACGAACCTCAGTCTGCGGGCGAAGGGTGAGTCGCGTCATCCATGCGAGGCCCTCGGAGGTGTACCGGCTCCTGACGCGAACGACTGACACGGAGGTTGATCATCTCCACGAAGACGGAGAATCCCATCGCAAAGTAGATGTACGCCTTCGAGATATGCTGACCCATGCCCTCTGCGACGAGCGACATTCCGATAAGGAGCAGGAAGGACAGGGCCAGCACCTTGACGGTCGGGTGTGCGCTGACGAACGCGCTGACCCCCTCGGCCGAGACGATCATGAAGAATCCGGCGATCAGGACGGCGATGACCATGACCGGAAGATGGTCGGCGATCCCGACGGCTGTGATCACGGAATCGAGAGAGAACACGATGTCGAGGAGTGCGATCTGAACGACTACGGAAGCGAATGAGACGTGGCCGTCGGTCGACCGCTGATGATCGTCGCCCTCGAGCTTATGGTGGATCTCGCGGGTCGATTTGAATAGCAGGAAAACGCCGCCGAGGATGAGGATGAGGTCACGACCCGAGATCTCATGGTCGAGTATGGTGAAGAGCGGCGCCGTGAGCCGCATGATCCAGACGATCGAGAGGAGCAGCAGGATCCGGGTCGAGATGGCGATGGTCAGGCCGACCTTCCTGGCGCGCGCGCGCTGCTCCTCCTTCACGCGATCCGACAGAATGGCGATGAAGATGATGTTGTCGATTCCGAGGACGATCTCGAGGATCGTTAGCGTCAGCAGGGCGATCCAGGCCTCGGGGCTGTAGATCCACTCGAACATGGCGACAAATCGCAGGGGTCAGGTGACAGCGCCGCGTGTCGGCGGTGCGTGCGTGGTCTTGCAAGGTACGTCGGGTGAGCCGTGGATCCCAAGTGGCGCTTCGGGCGGTGGGTCCGCGAAGCCGCGATCGGTGCGGATCTCTCGTGAACACGTCCAGATCCGATTCGGAACGACTGCGCTCGAGATAAAAGTATTGATTTGACGCATCAAAATAATATATCATAGACTCATGTCGAATGTGGACGTAGTCATGTATACGCTCGCCCGACTCGGCGAACGTCTTCGCGTGCGGTCATGGACGCCGGACCCTGGCGTTGGCCGGGTTACGGGCCACCAGCTCCGCCTCCTTCGCCAGCTCGACGACACGGACCCGGTCATGGTGGGGGAGTTGGCGGACTATCTGGGCGTGACCCCGTCGACTATGTCGCTGAATCTGAAGCGGCTCGAAGCCGCGGGGCTCGTCACGCGGAGTCGTGATCCTGCCGACCGGCGTGTCATGAACGTGCTCCTCACCCGGGACGGCAGAGCGATCCGCGATGCTGCGCCACCGCTCGATCCTTCTCGGGTGGATGCCCTCCTGATGAGCATGCGGCCGGACGACCGCGAGCGGGCCCTGGCGGGCCTGTCCGTGCTCGCCGAGGCGGCGACACGCCTGGACGCGGACCATGTACGGTACGTTCAGGCGCTCGCCGGAGGGCGCGAGACGTGATCTCTGAACGGGAAGGCGATGAGGCCCGGGGCTCAGGCTCCGGACCTCACTCGTTTCATGGATCTCCGGCCTCGAGCTTCGGGAACTCTCCCGGCACGTTGTACGCTCGGGCGTTGAAGTCCGGATCGTCCTGATCCCGGCGCTCCGCCATGAGGAACGTGTAGTAGCCGCAATTCGGTCCGTCGGGATGCCCGCGGCAGACGGACGGACGAACCGTGTGAACGGTACAGAGCCGCGTTTCGAGATCGAGGAATCGACAGGCACTCCCGAAGATCTCGTCGGATTGGTGCTGCATGACCCTTTCGCGTGACGTCCATCCCTTCTTCGTGAAGGCCGCGGTCGCCTCGTCCTCGTCCATCTCGAAGTGCTTCGCAAGCCTGAGGATGTCGCGTTTGGTGACGGGAATCCTGGGGTACGTGCAGCAGTAGGACGGGCAGTTGAGGCAGTCGTAGAAGATGGGAAGTGCCGTCGACACCGTGCCGTCCCGATCGAGGAATCCGGCGCCTGCGAGACGACGTTCCCGCAGAGCGCGCCGGAAGCTATACGGATCCACCGAGGCCGACTACGTTTGCGCCGCAAGCACTCGTACAGGACCTCGGAATGACTCGTCTTCGCACCCTGCTCGCCCTGGCGCTCACTGCGGGCGTCGGCTCGATCCACCCCTCGTCGCTGGACGCGCAGGCCTCCTTCGACGACCTGCTGACTCGTGCAGAGTCGACAGCGTTCGTCGAGACGAGCAGCTACGACGACGTCATGAAGTTCGCAGAGGCGCTCGCCGAGGGATCCGATGCGATTCACCTCACGAGCTTCGGGTATACCAACGAGGGCCGCCGTCTGCCGCTCCTGGTTCTCGGGGCCCCGGATGCCTCGCCGGAAGCGGTGCGTGCGACGGGTAAGACGCGAGTCTACCTGCAGGGCAATATCCATGCGGGTGAGGTGTGCGGAAAGGAAGCCCTTCAAATGCTCCTGCGGGACTTTGCTCGGGGTGAGTATCCCTCGTGGACCGACGATCTCGTGCTCCTCGTCGCCCCGATCTACAACGCGGATGGAAACGAGCGCATCGATCTCCGGAACCGGCCTCGTCAGCACGGTCCTCTGGGGGGGATGGGTCAGCGCCCGAACGCGCAGGGGCTCGATCTGAATCGGGATCACATGAAGCTCGATTCCCCGGAAGCTCGATCCCTGGTCGGGATGATGACGGCATACGACCCACACGTCGGAGTCGATCTGCACACGACGAACGGCACGCGGCACGCGTACCACCTCACGTATTCCCCGCCGTTACATCCGAACACCCCCGCGTCGATCGACGATTTTCTGCGCGACGAGTGGCTGCCCACGGTCACCGATCGTATCAAGCAGAAGCACGGGTGGGATTACTACTACTACGGAAACGCGAGTCCACGGCGGCCCGGTTGGTACACGTTCGACCACCGTCCGCGCTTCAACAACAACTACATCGGACTTCGGAACCGGATGGCCATTCTGTCCGAGGCGTACGCCTACGACACGTTCGAGGATCGAGTGATGAGCACGCTCTGGTTCGTGGAAGAGATTCTCGACTTCGCTCAGGAGCATGCGGAGCGGATCAGGGACATCGTCGAAGCGGCCGATGCCAGCGTCGTCGGCAGCGAACTCGCCACTCGGGCCACCTTCGAGCAGTCGCCCGAGGAGGTGACCATCCTCATGGGTGACGTCGCTGAAGAACGACACCCGCAGACGGGGGAGGTGATTCTCCGACGTCTTGAGGTGTCGAATCCGGTCTCGATGTACGAGTACGGCACCTTCGCCCCGACCGACGTGGAGACGGCCCCGTCGGTGTATTACGTCCTTCCTGAAGCGGACGATGCCATCGTCCGCCTTCGTGCTCACGGCGTGGTCATGAGCGCCGCGCCGAGAGATGCGGGGCAGGTCGGACGCTTCGTCATGGACTCGACAGTGGTTGCCGAGCGTCCGTTCCAGGGACACAACGAGCGCACAGTGTATGGCTCGTGGCAGACGACCACCGTGGAACTGCCGACTGGTACGGTCGCGGTCCGCGTGGATCAGCCGCTCGGCCGATTGGCGTTCACGCTTCTCGAGCCCCGGTCCGACGACGGCTTCGCGAACTGGGCGCTGCTCGACGAGCAGATCGAGGCGGGTGAATACCCCGTGCTCAGGTCGCGCTGAGCCGGGCTAGAGCGCCTCGACCTGCATGTCGAGGTAGACGTCACGCTGGCGGAGGTGAGCGATGACCGCATCGTACGCCTCCTGATTCCGTCCCACGATCTCCGGCGTCGCCAGCCCCGGCTGCGTCCACAGACCACGCGCGACGAGACTCGCCATCGCGGTGCAGGTGTACCCCGTCGTGCGTGCCATCGACATGGTGTCGGTGGCCGGGTTGTAATGGTCCACGAGATTATAGGTGTGGCGCTCCTGCTGTCCGTCCTTGGTGCCTTCGACCACGATTCGGAGCACCGTGAGATCGAGGTCGCCATCGTCGAAGCGCCAGGCGTCGAACAGCAGTGACTCGGTCACGTCTCGTGGAATCACACTGCCCGACGCGGCCTGAATGGGGTCGGACGAGAAGAAGCCGCCCTCGCGCAGGACCTTCATCTGGTTCGCGTGCCCGGGGTATCGCAGCGTCTTCTCGACCATGTTCGGCGTCGAGCAGGTCCGCAGGAGGGAACGCAGCCCATCGGTGTTGAACGCCTCGAGGCTTCCAACTCCGGGTATGTCGATCAATTCGACATCCGTCAGGGCCGGCTTGGTGACTTCTCGGCCGGCCCTGCGCTGACGGGCCGGTCGGACGTACTCGGCGATGACGTCGGCCGGAGAGAACGGCGCCTTGTACTCCCACGGCCACACCCGCTCCTTCGGCAGGCCACCGGCGAAACAGACGTACAGCTCGGTTTCGTCGAAGTACTCCTCGCGGTTCCCGAGCACGAGGTTGCTGAGTCCGGGCGCAACCCCGCAGTCCACGAGGCACGGCACGCCGGCGCTCTCCGCGAGCTCCTCGAGCCCCGCCGAGTCTTCCTCGAAGAAGGAGATGTCCACGATCGGTCGCCCCTCCTGCAACACCCGCTTCACGGTGCGATAGCCCATGAACCCGGGAACGGCTCCGACCACGAGGTCCGCATCCTGTACGGCCCGACTGACGTTCTCCACTTGCGACAGGTCGGCCACGACGCCGTCCGCACCGAAGTGCGTCATGTTCTCGACCGCGACCGGGTCGATGTCGACCACGAGCACGTCGAAATCGTTCTCGGCCGTCAGGTCGCGTACGATTGCGCTCCCTACACGGCCCCCGCCCAGCACCACGATGTTCAGGATCCGTTCCTCCGGTCGTCATCACGTCAGGTCCGGAAAATCAGTCCAGACTCGAGATTGTGTGCAAGGGGGGATCCTCTGTCCGTCATACGGGTCGAGACAAAACGATTGAACGGCGGGCGCCCTGCGTGGGACATTGGTTTGCGCGTGGGGCGGCGAAACGTCCCGACCCGACCGGCCTGCGGCCGAGGATCGAAAGACGAGCATGAGCAGCATCGACTGGAATGACCTCTACCGGACGACATTTCCGGAACTCGTGCGCTTTCTGCACCGGAAGGTGTGGGATGCGGAGCGGGCCCGGGATCTCGCTCAGGAGGCGTTTGTTCGTGCGCTGCAGCACGAGCCCAAGAAGCCGAGGGCCTGGTTGTTCCAGGTCGCGGCCAACCTTGCCCGAGACGAGGCCCGTACGGCCATTCGGCGGAAGAAGCATCTGGTTCTGCTCAAGAGTGACGTGGAGGCGTCCGGTGCATCGGTCCTCGGGGATCCGGAAGCCCAACTCGCCGAGAAGGAACGCTGGGGCGCCGTTCGTCAGGCGCTGGACTCGCTCTCGGAGAAGGACCGGGAAGCCCTTTTGCTCTGGGACGCCGGACAGAGTTACACGGAGATCGCACGACAGTTGGAGCTGGCCGTGGGTGCGGTAGGAACCACGCTCGCCCGCGCGCGGAAGCGGCTGGCAGAGGCATACAATGAACGGGAATCGGAGGACGTCGATGTCGCACGTCGATGAAGGCGCTCTGCACGCCTATCTGGACGGCGCGCTCGACGAATATCCGGCCGCGGAAGCGCGCCGGGTCAGGGAACACCTCGACGGCTGCGCGGAGTGCGCAGAGCGGTTGGAGGCGGAGAGGGCGCTGCGTTCGGATGCGCATGCCATGCTCGGCATGGCGGCTCCTGCAGTCGAGCTACCGAGCTTCGAGGATCTGCGTGCCTATGTCGAGCGAACGCGTCCCGCACCGTCGCGGATGTCCATCCGGGTCGTCCGGCTGAGCTGGGCGGCGTCGGTCATGTTGGCGCTCGGCGTGGGGTGGGCGCTGCGGGGTGGCCGCATGGAGCCCATCGGGGATTCGAGCGGCGCACCCACGGCCGAGTTGGACGGGAGCGGCTCGGTGCTCGCACGGGGTGAGGCACGGGACGGTGGTTCGACTGCCTCGGCGGCTGCTGATGGTGGACTTCGGTCGGTCACGGACATGCCGTCTGAGACGATCGATCCCGATGCCTTCGATGCTCGCGCCGACCTTCCGACGACCTCGGTGGTGTCGGCGTCGGAGGCTGCGCCCGAGACCGGGGAGGAAGCGGTCGCGGTCGTGGGATCGGGCGCCGACGGCCCGTCGCGTCCGGCGGAGCAGGCCCTCGGTTCCGACGCGACGGTGTCGACCGCGGTGAGCGAGCTGGACGTCGTCGCGTCAGCCGAACGATCACTCGGCGTCGATGCGGTTGCGGCCCCCTTGGAATCGTCCGTACCTGAGGCCGCGGTCTTCGCTGAATCCGCAGCGGGCGGCATGGACGCGACAGCCGTGGCGGGTACGGTCGCCGATGCCAGCGTGGTACCCCCTGTGGCGGAGGCGGACATCGTGGCTGCCGCCGAACCCGAGGAGGAGGAAGCGCGACCCGAGCGCCGACGTTCCGAGTCCCCCACCGCGTTCACGAGCCAGTTCAGTGCAGCTCGTGGGGGAGTCCGGATCGTGCCTGAGGATGACGATCGATTCGAGGACGAGCCGCTTCAGTCCGTACCCGGCTTCGAGGTCGTGCTCACGGAGAATGTGGGCGACGGGCGCGAGTTCGTCGGAACGGTGACGACACAGCGACTCGAGAACGAGGACATGATGCAGGTCTTCCTGCTCGAGCCCGAAGTCGGCCTCGAGGTGCTCCCTGGGTTGAACGCGAACCTGAACGAAGTCAGGGTGCAGGCGGAGACAGGTTGGGTCGTCCTGCGTGGACCACGCTCGGAAGACGAACTCGAGACTCTGCTGATGCGGCTGTTTCCGGGCTGACGGTTCACGAAGTCAGCCTGCGGGTCGATCTTTCGAGGCCCCGCGAGCACCGAATGCACGCGGGGCTTTTCCCGCTCCTGGTGATCTGATGACGACGACGTATTTCTTCGCCGGTCCGGCTGCCGCAGCGGCGATCTCGGTCGTGATGCTCTCGGTCGACGTCTCCACCGTGGACGCGCAGATGCACGGGTCTCCCGACGTGGAAGCCGCAGCTCGGACGATCTCGCAGGCGGATTTCGCGCGGCGTATCGGCGTGATCGCGCACGATTCGATGGGTGGTCGAGATACGCCGAGCCCCGGTCTGGACATGACCGCCGAGTGGGCGGCGTCGGAGCTTCGCAGGATGGGCCTGCGCGGAGGGATGCCAGACGGCTCCTTCATTCAGCGGTATCCCCTCCGATCGGTGGAGGTCGACGTCGACCGTTCCTCCGTCGTGTCGGGAGGCGAGCGCCTTCGTTACGGTCGGGACATCCTTCCCCTGTTCGGATTTGCGGAGGGGGAGGCCGGCGCGGATCTGGTGATCGTCTCGGGTTCGGGGAATCTGAGTCGAGGCCAGCGCCAGGAGATCGATGGCCGTCACGTGGCCGTGGTGCTCCCGCGTGATGTCGCCGGAGTCGACCGTCAGATGTTCGGCTTCCTCAATGCGCTCCGGCAGGCGGGCGCTGCCTCCGTTCTCGTAGCGAACTCCGCGGATGACGATCAGTGGGCGGCCAACGCCCGTCGCTCCCTGTCTCCGTCGGTGTCGAAGGGGTGGGGATTCGGAGAGGGGCAGGGAAATACGGGCTCGTTCACGCCCATGCTTCAGATTCGGACGTCAGCGCTGGCTCGGATCCTGTCCGGACACGACATCGATCTGGAGGCGCTCGCCCGTCATGCCGGTCGTGACGTCGAGGTGCTCGATACGGGTGAGCTGCTCATGACCATTGTACAGCGCACGCGGGACATGCAGGTGACTGCACCGAACGTCGTGGCGATCCTCGACGGAAGCGACCCGGAGCTTCGCGACGAATACGTGGTGTACTCGGGCCACATGGACCACGTGGGGATCGGCGCGCCGGATGCCAACGGTGATTCGATCTTCAACGGGGCCGACGATGACGCCTCGGGAACCACCGCGGTGATCGAGGTGGCGGAGGCGATGGCCACACTGTCGACCCCTCCGAAGCGCTCGATGCTCTTTCTCCTCGTGAGTGGAGAGGAGAAGGGGCTCTGGGGGAGCGAGTGGTTCGCCGAGAATTCCACCGTCCCCGTCGAGTCGATGGTCGCGAATCTCAACACCGACATGGTCGGTCGGAACTGGCCCGATACGATCGTGGCCATCGGGAAGGAACACTCCGATCTCGGGGAGACCCTCAACACGGTCAACGAGGCACATCCCGAGCTTCGGATGACGGCGATCGACGACCTCTGGCCGGACGAGCGCTTCTACTTCCGTTCGGACCACTACAACTTCGCCCGGAAGGGCGTCCCGGTGCTGTTCTTCTTCAACGGCACGCATGACGACTATCACGGGCGGGACGATGAGCCCGAACGGATCGACACGGAAAAGGCTGCCAGGATCGGTCGCCTCGTGTTCTATCTCGGAATGGAGATCGGAAATCGAACCGAGCGGCCTCAGTGGAACCCAGAGAGCTACGCTCGCATCGTCTCGGACTGACCTTCGCGACCGTCATGGCTCGAACGCAAAGAGGTCCACGTGAGTGAGCCGACATTTCTCGACATCCTTCAGCCGTGGGACGGTGTGGGTGTCCTCGTCCGCAGAGATCATCCCACCGGTACGTGGATCTTCGTCGCGATTCACGACGACACGCTCGGACCCGCGACCGGGGGACTCCGAATGAAGGTGTACGATCGTCCGGAGGAGGGCCTTCGGGACGCGCTGCGCCTGTCGGAGGGGATGACGTTCAAATGGGCTGCGATGGACTTCCCGTTCGGTGGGGGTAAGACCGTACTCGCCATCCCGCGTCCGCTCGAGGACGAGGAGCGCCGCGGCCTCATGCTGCGCTTCGGCGCGCTCCTGAATTCACTCGGAGGGCGCTATGGCACCGGCGCCGATCTCGGCACCACGACCCGGGACATGCAGACGATCGCCGAGGTGAGCGAATACGTCATCGGAGTGCACGGACGTTCGAAAGGTCCTATGGATCCGAGTCCGTTCACGGCGCTTGGAGTCTTCGCTGGAATTCGGGCCGCGGTCGAGCACCGATTCGGGTCAGCCGATCTGTCGGGGCGGAGTGTGCTGGTGCAGGGGGTGGGAGCGGTTGGCGCTCCGCTGACCGGGTACCTGGCCGAGGCGGGGGCGCGCGTCCTCGTCTCCGACGCGGACACCGAGGCCGCCGGACGGGTCGCGCACGCCTGCTCCGGTGCGGTGATCGCTCCGGAGCATGTGTACTCGACCGAGTGCGACGTCTACGCGCCCTGCGCGGTCGGTGCGACGCTGAACATCCGGACGATCCCGGAGCTGCGTTGTTCGATTGTGGCGGGCGCCGCCAACAATCAGCTCGAGTCTCCTGAGGATGCCGGAAGATTGCAGGAGCAGGGGATCCTGTACGCCCCCGACTATGTGATCAACGGGGGCGGCGCGATGGCGTTCACGCTCATCTATCAGGGACTCGATCCGATCTCTGCGGTCGAGGAGAGGGTTTCGGCCATCGGCACCCAATTGAAGAGCATGTTCGAGGAGTCCGACCGCACGGGTTCGTCGCCGCTGGACGCCGCCCGATCACAGGCGGAGCGGATTCTGCGTCGGGGGCCGCGGGATCCCGATGTGTCCAGTTTTGGTGACATTCGGGGGAGATTCTCGCGATAGGGCCAGGTCGGTCGGGTCGCGTCCGCGCAGGCCTGGCTCGAGCCAGGCGGCGGATACGAAAAGGGCCCCCACCGCGTGCGGCGGGGGCCCTCGTCGGTCCGTACCTGTCGATCAGTTCCGTTCGCCGTTGTCCTCCGGGACGAGGCGAAAGAGGTGCTCGAGTCGCAGAAATCTGAGGATCTGTGCGGTTCTCGACGGGATCGAGTGCACCCAGACATGATCTGCTGGTGCGGATCGGAGGCGCGCCGTCAGGATCAGAGCGATGTCCTCGATGTTCGCATTCCCCGTTCCGGAGAGATCGAAGACCACGTGCTCATCGTTGTTGTTCCTGGCCTCTTCGCTGACGACGTGCAGCTCCAGCTGCGTTCTCTCGTCGTTTCTCATGGCTGCCTCCCATCGGTTCGTCCACACTCCACATCGAGACGTACTTCATGACTGTTTCAAGAGTCGTGCCACGGTGTTTTGTCCCAGATTCTGCCATCCTGGCACGATCTGGTGCCGATGAGCGGGCTACCGCATACTGTCGACACGACACTCTTTCCGGAGGTTGAACCCGGCTTCATGCGGTGCGCGCTCATCCTTATGACGTTCTTCGCAGCCTCGATTGCACCGGCTGCTGCGCAGGAGTCCCCGGCTGCTCGGGCCGAGTACTTCGCCGCCGTGGCCCGCTTCTTCGCCCTGCCACTGACCGAGGTCGCGATCCTGGGCGAATGGGAGATCGCGGCCCAGGAGATCCCGGTGGTCCTGTTCCTGGCGCGTCGGAGCGGCGTGTCGCCCGAGGCACTCGTGGCGCTGCGTGACGCAGGTCAGAGCTGGGCGACGCTCGCGACTCGCTATCGAGTGGGGCCGGCGGCGCTCCACGTTCCGGTGTCGGACGACGCCCCCGCAGGTGCGCTCGCTGGGGCGTACGACATGTACCGGAACACGCCAGTTGGGCGTTGGAGCTCGATTCGTCTGACGGACGAAGATGTCGTGGGGCTGGTGAACGTACGCCTGATCTCACAGTCTCTCGACCTTCCGGCCGAGCGAGTTCTGGGGTTCACCGGATCCGTCGGCAGCTACGTCGAACTCTACGCGCAGCTCAAGCGCTGACCCGGACCCCATGCCAAGAGCCGATTTCGTTCCCCTCCAGACGTATCAGGAACTCCCGGAGGAGGAGATGCGCCGTGCCGCGAAAAGCTTCCTTGAAACGATGCGGCGCCGACGCACCGTTCGGGAGTTCTCGGATCGGCCCGTTCCTCGAGAGGTCATCGAAGACTGCCTGCTGGCGGCCGGCACGGCCCCCAATGGCGCCAACCGTCAGCCTTGGCGTTTCGTCGTCGTGGGCGATGCCGGAATCAAGTCGAGGATCCGGAGGGCGGCGGAGGTCGAAGAGGTAGCCTTCTACAAGGGTGGCAAGGCACCGCAGGATTGGTTGGACGCTCTTGAACACCTGGGCACGGACGAACACAAGCCATTCCTCCAGGAGGCGCCGTGGCTGATCGTCATTTTCGCCGAGAGCTACGAGCGTACGGATGATGGCGGCAAGACGAAGAACTATTACGTGACCGAGTCCGTGGGTATCGCGACGGGGATGCTGATCACGGCACTTCACCACGCGGGCCTCGTCACGCTGACGCACACTCCCTCCCCCATGAAGTTCCTCAACGACCTCCTCGGTCGCCCCGACAACGAACGGCCTTTCCTGATCCTGGTCGTTGGCTATCCCGGAGAGGACGCCATGGTACCCGACATCACGAAGAAACCGATCGAGGATATCGCGGTCTTCATCGAGTAGATCTCAGAGGAGGAACGTGGGCCAGGACGTATCAGGGCAGGCGCAGACACCTGCCCAGGTTCGAGCCTTTTCCAAGGCATTGCTGCGCGACTACCAGGCGCTCGAACGGATGCTCGAAGAAGGTCTCTTCGAGACCGGCATTCGACGGATCGGTGCGGAGCAGGAGATGTTTCTCGTCAACGAGGCGTGGCGCCCCGCGTCGACGGCGCTGGAGGTGCTCCAACGGCTCGAGGGGCCGTTCACGACGGAACTCGCGCTCTACAACCTCGAGGCGAACGTCGAGCCTCGGGAACTCGAGGGGCGTTGCTTTTCGGATCTGCATGCCCGGCTCGACGAACTGGTCAGCGATGTCCGTGACGCAGCGCGGGAGGTGGGTACGGAGATCGCGCTGACGGGCATCCTCCCGACTCTGTCCAAGTCCGACGTCACGCTGGAAAACATCACGCCGCGTGCTCGGTATTACGCGCTCAACGAGGCATTTTCCAAGGCCCGTGGGGGCGAACCCTACAAGTTGCGTATTCAGGGCGCGGACGAGCTTTACACCGAACACGAATCGGTCATGCTGGAGTCGTGCAACACGAGCTTCCAGGTCCATCTGCAGGTCGAGCCCGACGAGTTCGCGCATCTCTACAACGTTGCACAGGTCGTGACCGCTCCGGTCATGGCAGCCGCGGTGAACTCGCCTCTTCTCTTTGGCCGGCACCTTTGGCACGAGACCCGAATCGCCCTGTTCCAGCAGTCGATCGATACGCGCTCCGGGACCCTTCAACTCCGGGACCTGTCTCCTCGGGTGCGGTTCGGTGAGCGCTGGGTCGAACGCGGTGTTCAGGACCTAGTGCAGGAGGACATCGCTCGCTTTCGCGTGCTTCTCACCCGTGAGGTTCAGGAAGACCCGATCGAGCTCCTCGACCGTGGGCAAATTCCGTCGCTGGAGGCCTTCTGTCTGCACAACGGGACCGTCTATCGCTGGAATCGCCCATGCTACGGAGTCGGAGGAGGGGCACCGCATCTGCGCATCGAATGCCGGGTCATCCCCTCGGGTCCGACGGTCGTCGACGAGGTGGCGAACGCGGCGCTTTGGATCGGCTACGTACTGGGTGCCGCGGAGGAGTACGGTGACGTCCGGAAGAGGATTGACTTCATGGAGGCCAAGTCGAACTTCCTTGCTGCCGCGCGCAATGGCCTCAAGGCGGGGTTCCGGTGGCTCGATGGAGCCACGAGGAGCGCCCCCGAACTGATTCTCGAGGAGGCCCTGCCCATTGCGCGTTCCGGGCTCTCGGCAGCGGGGGTGAGTCCGAACGACATCGACCGGTACCTCGGGATCATCCGTGATCGGGTTGAGTCGGGTACGACGGGTTCGCGTTGGATGGTGCGGTCGCTACGAGGACTCGGCGACAACGGCACTCGATCCGAGCGTCTCGCGGCGGTCACGTCGGGCACGATCTCCCGCCAGAAGGGAGGAAAGCCGGTCCACGAGTGGGACGACGTGGATATCCGGGAGGCGGGAGGCTGGCGTCTGAATTACGAAAAAGTCGAGCAGTTGATGACGACGCAGCTCTTCACGGTGCACGAAGAGGAGCTGGTCGACATGGTCGCGTTCCTGATGGACCGACAGCAGATCCGGCACGTCCTCGTCGAAGACGATGCGCACA
>CALHIO010000046.1 GCA_938030915.1 uncultured Gemmatimonadota bacterium | reverse complement strand
GCTCGCTCTCGTACTCGAATCCTCCGGGCGCGAAGGCGGACTTCGAGAGGACGAGGAAGCCTTCGGGGTGGTAGAGGGGACGGGGCCACGACGCATTCCACTGCTCCCAGATATCGAGGGAGGCTTCGGCCAGCTCGTGGTAGTACAGGTCCGAGCCATAGTCCATCCGGATCATCTTGCTGATGTCCGTCGACGAGGCCTGCGGGTGAGGATCCCTCGTCCGATCCAGGATCGTGACGCGATGGCCGCGCTCTGCGAGTTCGACCGCAGATATTGCGCCGAACGCGCCGCCACCCACCACGACGATCTCGAGCGATTCGGCCTGCATTGGTGTCTCTCCGGGCTCCGGTCGGTAGAATGTCAGCGCACTCTGCACCCGACGTCACAACCATGCAAATGCGAATTCTCTCGGAGTCCGACGTTCGAGCCGCGGTCGACATGCCGGCGGCCATTGATGCGATGCGTGATGCGTTCGCGACACTCTCCTCGGGTGGGGCCACTGTGCCTGTTCGACTCGGTCTCGAAACCGAGTACGGCATCTCCCTGTTCATGCCTGCGTACATGAAGCCGTCCGGTCAGGCCGGTGCGAAAGTCGTCTCGGTGAACCCGGGCAACGCTGAGAGCGGCCTGCCGGTGATCCACGCCGTCGTGCTCGTGCTCGACCCGGTCACGGGGCAGGCGAGGGCGATCATGGACGGGACGTGGCTCACGGCCTTGAGAACGGGTGCGATCGGTGGACTCGCTGCCGACCTGCTCGCCCGCGAGGATGCCGAGGTCGTCGCCCTCTTCGGTGCGAGTGTCCAGGCGAGGACCCAGCTCGAGGCCGTTCGCTGCGTCCGCGACATTCGCGAGGTCCGGATCATGTCCTCTTCCGGATCGAGCGCGGACGTGCTGGCCGAGGAACTCCAGGGTGTGGAGGCCCGTCGCGTAGACGACCCTGCCGAGGCGATTTCGGGCGCCGACATCGTGATTGCCGCGACCAGCAGCGCCACCCCGGTCTTCCCCGGGAGTCGGATCGAGCCGGGGACGCACGTGACGGGCGTCGGCTCCTTCACCACGGAGATGCGCGAGGTGGATACCGATCTGATTCGGCGTGCCCGGGTCGTCGTGGATCAGAGGGACGCGATCATGGAGGAGGCTGGGGACATCGTCGGACCGATCCGGGACGGCGTTGTCGACGTGTCGGTCATGTCGGCCGAGATCGGGGAGATCGTCCTGGGCCGGGCCGAGGGTCGGCGCAACGACGAGGAGATCACGTTCTTCAAGTCAGTCGGAAACGCGGTCCAGGATCTGGCCGTTGCCGCGCGGGTGCTCGATGTGGCCGAGCGCGACGATCTCGGTGTCGTCGTCGACATGGGACGCTGATTCGCCCTCTACCTGATCGAAGCCGGCTGCATTGCCGGTGATGCCTCGGTGTTCAGGCCCCGTCTACAGCCCAGCCTGGTCGGGTGTCCCGAGGATCTGCCACTGCTGCGCGAGCACCTCGTACCGATCGCGACGGTCCACGTCGCCCACACGGACCGCAGCCTCGGCCAACGCCAGGTAGACCCACGAGTAGTAGTTCGGTATTCCGATGGTCGCGATGTCGGGCCAGTGATCCCAGTCAGGAATGCCGCCCCGATGCATGAAGACTTCGTCGGCGAGCAGGGCAGTACGCTCGCTGTCGACGAACTCGCCGGTGACCGGCAGGTACGGAGACTGACGGAGAGCCGTGAAGCGCGCGTTGTCGGCGGGGGCTCCGTTGCTCAAGCGGAAGGCGAGCCCCTGCCGGACCAGATACGGTTGCACGCCCAGGGATGCCGCTGCGTTCCCGCTCGAGGCGAAGTAGATGGGCCGGTCGTCGATCGACTCGACGAGGAGGGTAAGGGCGAAGCGCTGCCAGGGCTGGAGAAGCATCCCTCCGGGCAGGCGCGCCTCGATATTGCCGATCTGAACCGCGACACTCTGATCCAACCGCGTGTAGGCGAGCGCGGCCTCTTCGATCTGCTCGTCCGTCAGCGGCAGGATACTTTTCGTCGGTGCCGAGATCGACTCGACCACGATCGGTGTGCGGCCGTCGGCCTCGGCCGGATCCGTCACGTACGCGGCCGGCGTGTTCGTCGGGTCGTACGGCCGCTGACACTGGATGACGCTCCAGTCGGACGCGGGGTCGGTGTCTCCGCAGGGTGCCGTCAGGTCCTTGAGCTGCTTCGTGTACCAGTCCGTATTGAGGTACGAGGTGACGATGACGGTCACGTCACGACGGATGCCTTCGACCTCCTGCAGGTACCACAGTGGGAAGGTGTCGTTGTCGCCGTTCGTAAAAAGAACGGAATACGGCTCGACGCTCTGGAGCAGGTTGTACGCCCAGTCTCTCGCGGCGTAGTCATAGGTGCGGGTCGCCCAGCTCCAGTTCAGGACCAGCGGAAGCAGCGCGAGTCCGAGGATCGGACTGGTCTTCTTGAGGCCCGCTCCCACTTCGTGAGCCGCCTCCTTCCAGAGAGTCGCGATGCCCATGCCGGCCCACAGGCCCCAGACCGAGAAACTCACGACGAAGAAGTAGTCACGCTCACGTACCTCGTGCAGGGAGCGGTCCGCCACCGGAGCGAGCAGGGAGTACCCGTACTTGAAGTTCAGGTAGTAGACGAGGGCGACCGACAGTGTCACGAAGAGGGTCGCGACATAGATGAAGCTGGCCTTGTCCCGGCGGTAGTGCTCCACGGCGCCCCAGATCCCGAGCCCGCTGAAGAGCATCGTGAAAGGCAGGCGGATGCGCGCGAAGACGCCCTGCTCACCGCCGAGCGACCGGGCCCACTGCCAGTCGAAGTACTGCAGGTAGTTCACGAACTGATCGGCGAGCGGTGCCTGTCGGGGAACGAGCGGAGGCTTGGAGTACTGTGAACGGTTCAGCGCCTCCGACAGAGCGACGCAGCCGGCCTTTCCATAGCTGACGACGGCGGTGATCGCCGATCCGATGTCCGGGCACGTCGGTGCGGCCTCGTTGATGATCGGGCTGAGTCCGGCGCGGATCGGAAGGAAGAGGTGGATCGAGAGGCCGATGATCGCCGCGACCAGCCCCGCGACGTACAGCCGCCAGTTCAGAAGCGTCTGCGGGTGGACCCAGAGGATGAAGAGGCCGATCGCCGGCGCGGCGAGGAAGGCCATCAGGTGGTTACCGACACTCAGGGCCAGGACGAAGGCCATCAGGACGAGGAGGTTGTCGTCTTTTCCCTTCCCGAGATTTTCCTGCCAGCGGACGGCGAGCCAGGAGAGCAGCGCGATGGTGAGGAGTGAGACCGTGTAGACCTTCTCGTTGACGTTCGACTGATTCCATACGGTGAAGGCCGTCGCGCTCACGAGGACCGCGGCTCCGGCACCGGCCAGACGGAAGATACGGTCCTCCGAGAAGTGCCTCAGAATGTGGTGCACGACGAGGAACCACAGAGCGTGCGCCGTCGCACTCATCAGTGTGCTGAAGAGATTGATCTTCACCGCGACGGACAGGCCGAGCGGCGCGAGCAGGATCGACCAGGCACGTGCGAGTACGACGAAGAGCGGGTTCCCGGGTGGATGCGGGATCCCCATGATCTCCCCGGTCGCGATGTACTCGCTCGTGTCCCAGAACGCCGTCGTCGGCGCCAGGGTGATCGCGTACAGGGCGAAGACGGCGAGCCCTGCGATGAGGGCCGCGATATACGGCGGCTTCAGGTCATCCGAGCCCGCGCCGCCACGCGTCGCATCGGAGTCGAGGCCGTGGGCTGTCGAGGCGTTGTCGTCGGACCGGGAGGGTTTCGTGGCGTCTCGGCTCATGCTGGTCTGAATGCGAACGGATCCCCGTGCCTGTGCACGAGTCCGGAAAGATAGGGGCTGCCGGGGCCTCAGTCTGCCGTAAGGTGCAACGTCCCCCAGGCGTCCACGGTCATCGTCCACCCAGGCGGAACCCAGGCCGTGCCGCTGTACTCCTGGACCACGAGCGGACCCGGAAAGGTGTCGCCGGGGCGAAGATCACGCCGCCACACGCTCATCGCCTCATGGGCCTGCCCGGCGTAGACGACCGAAATCGGTCCGGGCTCGACGTAGGAGGACGCTCCTTCGAGGCGACGCGCTCCGAGGTCGTTGGGGGGTGCGGAGACGACCACGCGAAGCGTCACGGCTTCGATGGATGCTTCATCCCGTCGGTACCCGTATCGCTCGTGATGGGCCGAATGAAATGCCTCGACCCATTCATCAGCGGGGACGCCGAGTTCGAAGCTCTGACCCTGGTAGCGCGCGTCGATCCATCGCTCGGTGGTCAGATGTTCATCGGGTATGCCCTCCTGTACCATGGAGCTGCGCGCGGCCTCCTCGAGGGTATCGAGCCCGTCCGCGAGCTGTGCTTCGATGTTCGGCATTCCATCGTTCAGGAGCACGGTTCGTGACATCTCTCGGGTGACCGGGGACGCGAGCATGCCGTAGGCGGAGAGCAGACCTGGATCGGGCGGGATCAGGGCCGTGCGGGCACCAAGTCGCCGAGTGAGCTCGGCGACGTGCAGGGCGCCCGCTCCTCCGAAGGCGACGACTGCGAAGTCGACCGGATCGTATCCGCGTTCGACGGAGATGACCCGCAGCGCGCGCTCCATGGCGGTATCCGCGACTGCGAGTACACCTTCGGCTGCCTCGTCGAGACTCATGTGAAGCGCATCGGCGATCACCTTCAGGGGCGCTTCGATCGCGGCACGATTCAGCGTTCGCGTTCCACCGAGGAAGGCGTCGGCCGGGAGTCGGCCTAGCCAGACATGGGCGTCCGTAACCGTGACGTCGGTGCCGCCGTTTCCGTAACAGATGGGACCGGGCTGGGCTCCGGCGCTGCGCGGTCCGACGCGCAACGCACCCCCGGCGTCGACCCTCGCGATCGATCCGCCGCCGGCGCCGACGGTATGGATGTCGATGACCGGGATGGCCGCCGGCTGGCCACCGATCGAGAACTCGCGCGTCCGCAGGGGGCGACCGGGGCAGAGGGACACGTCCGTGGACGTTCCTCCCATATCGAAGGAAAGAACCGAGTCGAAGCCCGCTCTCCGTGCCCACGTCAATGCACCGACGACGCCGCCGGCCGGACCGGACAGGACGGTGTGGACCGGTTCGCGGCGCGCGCGATCGATCGGAAGTGTGCCTCCGTTCGAGCCCATGATCGAGACTCGGGTCGCCCCCGCTTCCCGCGCCAGGCGACCCAGGTAACGATCCATGATCGGCGCAACGTACGCGTTGAGTACGGTGGTCGAGGTTCGCTCGTACTCCCGGAACTCGGGGACGATGTCACTGGAAACGGAGACCGGAAGTCCCTCGTCTCCGAGTCCGTCGACGATGGCTCTGGACACGGCGCGCTCGTGATCGGGATTGGCGTAGGCGTGCAGTAGTGACACCGCCACCGACTCCGCGCCGCGAGCGCGAATCTGGTGAGCCAGCTCTTCGAGTCGCTCGGGGTCGAGGGGTGTGAGCTCCTCACCTTGCGGTCCCAGGCGGCCGGGCACGCCGATACGGTCGTCTCGATCAACGAGCGGTGGCAGCCGGTGGCCCACGAGTGCGTAGAGCTGGGGTCGATCCTGGCGTCCGATCTCGATCACGTCCTCGAATCCCTCGTTCGTTACGAGGACGACCCGCGCCCCTCGACGCTCCAGCAGGGCGTTCGTCGCGACGGTCGAACCGTGCAGGAGGGCGAAGTCCCCGGCCTCACCCAGGATCTCCCGGATGCCGTCGAGAACGGCTTGCGAAGGATCGTGCGGTGTGGACGGCACCTTCAGCGTGCGGATCTCACCGTCCGAAAGCAGGACGAGATCGGTGAATGTGCCGCCCGTATCGACGGCCAGAAGCGGCGTTGACGCCCCCGCAGGGCTCGTGGACATTGGGGCGCTCATCGCTCCGCCGTGTCTGTGTTGCTCATGCAGCTCTTTCCGTCCTTCGAACACTTCCGTGACCTCGCCGCCCATGCAGGCGTTGTCCCGGTCTGGCGCGAGTTCCTGTTCGATGTGGATACCGCGGTTACCGCGTATGCGAAGCTAGCAGAACCGCCCTTCGGATTCCTCCTCGAGTCGGTCGTCGGGGGGGAGCAATGGGCCCGATACACCTTCCTCGGGACCCGGCCGCGTAGCGCCTGGCGGCTGCAGGACGGGTGCGTCGCGGTTTGGACCCGGAACGAGGGCTGGACCGACGTCGAGACGGACGACCCCCTCGGCGATCTGGATGCCCGGCTGAACGCGGAGCAGCCGGCGCAGGTGGAGGGACTGCCACGCTTCTGGGGAGGGGCTGTCGGCTACTTCTCCTACGACATCGTGCGCGCGATCGAGCATCTCCCGGACGGCCCGCCGGACGACCTCGGTCTTCCAGACGGTCTGTTCGTCTTCACCGACATCGTGCTCGCGATCGACAACCTCAAGGGTCGCGCGATGGCGATTGCGTCGGTGCCGGTTCACAAGGGCATGGACGAGGGGAGCCTTCGGTCGGCCTATGATTCAGCCGCTGAACGTACTGCCGAGATGGTGCGCTGCCTCGATCGGGCGGCACCCCCCTCGCCGCTGTCGCTGGCTCCGGAGCCGGACGAGGACCCGGCCTTCACCTCGTCCACGACTCGGGAGGACTTCGAGGTCGGGGTCGAGCGGGTTCGCGACTACATCAGGGCGGGAGACGCCTTTCAGGTGGTGCTCAGTCAGCGCCTCTCGTTCCCGCTGGAGTCGACGCCATTCGATCTGTATCGCGGGCTGCGCACTCTGAACCCTTCTCCTTACCTCTACTTCCTCGAGCTGGACGGTGTCTGCCTCGTCGGCAGTTCGCCGGAGGTGCTGGTCCGGGTGGAGGACGGGACCGTTACGGTCCGTCCCATCGCGGGAACGCGTCCGCGTGGGGCGACACCCGAAGAGGAACGCGCGCTCGCGGAGGATCTCCTCGCCGACGAGAAGGAACTCGCCGAGCACCGCATGCTCGTGGATCTGGGGCGAAACGACGTCGGTCGGGTGGCCGAGTACGGCTCGGTCCACGTCCCCGATCTGATGGTCGTCGAACGTTACTCGCACGTGATGCACATCGTGAGTCAGGTCGAGGGGCGCCTCCGGGATGGGTTGGGGGCGATCGACGTGTTCAAGGCGTGTTTTCCGGCGGGCACCGTGTCCGGCGCGCCGAAGGTCAGGGCGATGGAGATCATCGACGAGCTCGAGACCGTTCGCCGCGGCCCGTATGCCGGGGCGGTCGGGTACTTCAACTACGGCGGGGTATCCATGGACACGGCGATCACGATCCGGACTGTTCTCGCAAAGGACGGAATGGCCCACGTTCAGGCTGGGGCAGGAATCGTGCTCGACTCGGACCCTGCCGCGGAGTTCGAGGAGACGCTCAACAAGGCTCGGGCGTTGTTGAGGGCGGCTTCGATGGTGGGAGGTCAGGACAGCTGACCCGGGTGCTGCCGAGCGATGCTCAGGGACCCGGTGTTCCGGTCAGTCGTTCGGCATGCGCCCGCGCTGTCCGTACGCGCGGCTGGAGCACCGGGTCGGCATCGACCCACCGGTCCGCGAAACGAGTCCATGTCTCTGCCGCCTCGGCGTCTTGGCCGATCTCTTCGTACAGTCGTGCAAGTTGTTCGAGTCGGTCGGCTGCGGAAGTCTCGCGTCCCCAGACCAGGTTCATTTCATCGAGCGCGAGAAACCGCTCCAGGTAGACGGCCGCCGAGTCTGGCTGTCCGAGCCCTTCGTGGGCGTCGGCGAAGACATCGAGGAAGCATACGTCGCAGTCGTTCTGTCTTCGTGCGACCTCCTGAAGTGACTCGATCGTCACGAGGTACTCTCCCTCGGCGAGTCCGATGAACCCGTCGATCTGAAGAAGAATCTCCTCGTAGAACGGTGACCCCACCGCTTCGGGAGGCAAGACGTTCAGGGCGCGGTCTGCCCAGAGTCGAGCTCGGTCTGGATCACCGGCCATGCCGGCCCAGAGCCGCGCCATGTCTCCATACGGGCGATTGATCGGAGGGACATCCGCGAAGATCTCGTCGAAGCGCTCCTCCAGTCTCCGAGCGACTGCGACGGTATCCGCCCCTGACTGCAGATCGAGTGAGCCCAGCGCAGTTTCTGCCGCGAAGATCGAACCTGGCCTGGTCGCACGAGCCGCCAGGCTGCGAAGCTCGCCCTGAATCAGCCGCGCCGCCTCGACCCGCCCTCGTGCCGACTCGATCGCACCCAGCTCACCGAGGATTTCCAGGTGTGTCAGCGTCGCATCGGGAAAGGCCTCCATGATGGCGCGGCCCGTGTCTATGGCGTCCTGGTGCCGACCGAGACCCCAAAGGATGCGAAGCCGACGAACGCGCATCCCCGGGTCCAGGGGGTACAGCGCCTCACCCTGATCGAGGACCTCCAGGGCTGCTTCCTTTTCACCCAGAGAGTAGAGTGTGCCGACGACATTGTTGAACGCGTTGCGGGTTCGCCCGGGTCCTTCGATCGCCCGCACGTATAGATCCCGGGCTCGCGCGTAGTCGCGCCGTTCATTGTAATGAATGGCGAGATTGTTGAGCGCCGTCGCGTCGTCCGGCTGGATCTCGAGTACCCTGCGGTAGGCGTCCGCT
>CALHIO010000045.1 GCA_938030915.1 uncultured Gemmatimonadota bacterium | reverse complement strand
GACGTGGCGGCTGGCCGGAGCTTCACCCGATCGCTGGCCGATTTTGACTATCCTGGCCCTCGTCCCTCGTGGGGGCTCGGGGCGTGGAGCGCCGACGGAAATGTGGCGTTCATCTATGATCGCCACGATGTCTGGCGCGTGGATCTTCGCGAGGGCAGTGCGGTCCGTCTGACGGACGGAGCGACGTCCGGGGAGCAGTTCCGGATCGTCAACCTGGATCCGGACCAGCCTCGCTTCGGACCGCCGCTTCTCGAGAGTGACGGAGCGATGGTGCTTTCAGTGCGTCACCTTCGCACCAAGGCCTCGGGGTATGTCGGCATCGATGCGCGTGGTCGCGAGCGGTGGGCGATGCGTCGGGACGCCCGTGTGGGCGGACTGACGAAAGCGGCCCGGGCCGATCGACTCGCGTTCCGGTCCGAGCGCTGGGACGACTCACCCGACGTCTTCGTGGCGGACGATGAACTCGACGATGTGGTTCAGGTCACACACACGAATCCCTTCCAGTCGGACTTCGCATGGGGTCGATCGGAACTCCTCGAGTATACGACCGACGCGGGCCACGATCTGCAGGCGATCCTCGTGTATCCGGCAGAGTTCGAGGAGGGTCGGACGTATCCGCTGATCCTGTATCAATACGAGCGACTCAGCGACAACCTGCACATGTACGACGTCCCGAGTGAGCGACGGTACTACAACTACCAGGCGTGGTCGCAGGCGGGATATTTCGTCCTCATGCCGGACATCGTCTACGAGCCGGGTCGGCCGGGGCCATCCGCGCTCGATGCGGTCGAGCACGCGCTGGATGCGGCCGTGTCTACCGGTCACGTCGATCCCGACGGGATGGGTCTGATCGGTCACTCGTGGGGCGGGTACCAGGCCTCGTATCTCCCCACGCGGACGGATCGCTTCGCTGCGTCCGTCGCCGGTGCCGCCATCACCAACTTCATGAGCTTCATGGGCGCCGTGCACTGGAATGGCGGACTTCCCGAGACCGGTCACTGGGAGACGGGTCAGGCCCGGATGGCCGTGCCGTACTGGGACGACATGGACGGACACCTCGAGAGCTCACCGGCCAACTTCATCACCGACCTCGAGACGCCCATGCTCCTGATGCACGGGGATGCTGACGGTGTGGTCGACTTCTATCAGGGGCTCGAGTTCTACAACTACGCGCGCCGTGCCGGCAAGGAGGTCGTGTTGCTGGTCTACCCCGGAGCGGATCACGGACTCACCGAGGAAAGCCAGCAAGTGGACTATCACCGCAGGATTCTGGAGTGGTTCGGCCACTACCTGAAAGGCGAACCGGCGGCGGAGTGGATCACGAGGGGTGAGAGCTGGGTGGAGCGCGGGAGGCGAATCGGCGGCTGACGGACGGACGAGACCGACTTGCCGGGTCACGTTCGCCCGGCCACTCTGCCCGCATCCTTCACCTCATTCGGAGCAGTTCCCATGCGTCTTGTCGTCTCCCGTGCGTTGGGCCTGGTGGCCGCGGCGCTCCTCCTGCCTGCCGCGCTCTCCGCTCAGGCCGATCCCCGCCTCGAGGATCTCAAGGACGAAGTCCTGGAGATGGTCGAGGACGATGCGAAGATGGTCCAGGAAATCGTGGATATGCTCTTCAGCTTCGGAGAGCTCGGTTTTCAGGAATTTGAGACCCAGCGGTACCTGACGGGGATCCTGGCCGACCACGGCTTCGAGATCGAACTCGGGGTCGCCGGTATGCCGAGTGCCTGGACGGCCCGATGGACGAATGGCTCGGGGTCGCCGGTGATCGCGCTCGGCTCGGACGTCGACGGCATCCCGCAGTCCAATCAGAAGCCGGGCGTCGGCTATCGCGATCCGATCCTCTCGATGGCTCCCGGCCACGGCGAGGGGCACAACTCCGGGCAGGCGGTGAACATCGTCGCCGCCCTGAACGTGAAGGAGCTGATGGAGCGCGAAAACATCGACGGAACGCTCCTCATCTGGCCGGGTGTCGCCGAGGAGCAGCTCGGTTCGAAGGCGTTCTTCGTCCGAGATGGTGTGTTTGACGGCGTGGACGTGAACCTCTTCACGCACGTGTCCTCGGGCTTCAACACCACGTGGGGTCAGGCGGGCGGTAACGCGCTCGTCTCCGCCCAGTTCCGCTTCACGGGCGAAACGGCGCACTCCGCGGGCTCGCCGTGGCGCGGACGTTCTGCGCTCGATGCGGTGATGCTCATGGCGCAGGCGTGGGAGTTCAAGCGGGAGCATCTCCGCCCCGCCGAGCGGTCACACTACATCATCGTCGATGGCGGTGACCAGCCGAACGTCGTGCCGCAGACCGCGACCATCTGGTACTTCTTCCGCGAGATCAATTACGACCTCGTGATGGAGTCGTACGACGCCGCGAAGCTGATGGCCGAAGGGGCCGCGCTCATGACCGGGACTCAGGTCGATACCATCATGACGGTCGGCTCGGCATGGAGCCGTCACTTCAGCAAGCCGGTCGCCGAGGTGACCCACGCGAACATCGAGCGTGTCGGGATGCCCGACTGGAGCGAAGCCGATATCACGTTGGCCAACGCGCTCCAGCGCGAGATGGGTCAGGAAGAGCGTGGCCTGCCCACGGAGGTCAGCGAGCTCGGCGGGCCTGTCGACCTGTCGCGTTCTCTCGGGGGTGGATCCGATGACATCGGGGACATCTCGTGGAACATGCCCACGGTGACGATGCGCTTCCCAGCGAACATGCCAGGCGGGCCGGGGCACAACTGGGCGAACGGGATCGCGATGGCGACGCCGATCGCGCACAAGGGTTCGCTCTACGGCGCGAAGGCCCAGGCGCTGACTCTGCTGGACCTCTTCCTCGATGGAGAGACGGTGGACGCCGCCTGGGACTACTTCAACGATGTCCAGACCGCCGAGACGACGTACACGCCGTTCATCTCGGAGACGGATCAGCCGGCCATCTGGCTGAACGAGGACATCATGGCTGAATGGCGTGAGCGGATGCGCCCTTACTACTACGATCCGGATCGGTTCGATACGTATCTGGAGCAGCTCGGCATCGAGTATCCGACCGTGCGCACGCGTCCGGTCAGCGAGGACTTGGACCAGGACGCTGAGCCGGTCCGGCCGGGCGGAGGGCGCTGATCGGCGGACGACCGACCAGTCCGCATGACGACGAGCAGCCTGATGGTGCCGGAGCGGTCCCCCCGGCACCATCAGGCTGAACTCGTGGAGGGTGGGACCTCAACCGCGTAGGACGAAGACCGCTCTGATCGTTCTGTCTTGCCGCCCGGCCCTGCCCCCGACATCCTCAGCGGCTCAATCCATACGGGAGGAGTGCAGATGGCCCCGACCATCCGCGAATTGGGAGTCCTCAACGAGCTTCGAGGACTCGAGCGGCGTGATTTTCTGAAGGCGGCTGCGGTTGCCGTGGCTGCGGGTGCAGTGCGCCCGGAGACCCTTCTGGCGGCCGAGCCCCGTATTCAGGACGATCCCGAGTTCCTGAACGCACTCACGCAGCAGTCTCAGGAGGAGCCACCGCCTGTCCCTCTGGGGAACGGAGAGCATCCGGCGCTCGTGTATCAGGCGTACCCGGGTGGAACGGGCTCACTCTACCGGAAGTGGCACGAGGAAGGGATCGATCCCTTCGAGCGTCACGAGATTCCGATCCGGCCGTGGGAAGGTTCGGTGCCCGGTGATCCGGAAGACATCGCGTGGCTACCCGTGGAACGCCTGGCTGCCCTGATCCGGGAACGCCACATCTCTTCGGTCGATCTCACCGAGATCTACCTCGAGCGGATGAATCGCTACGATCCGAAGCTGATGTTCGCCGTGTCGATCCTTACCGACCGAGCGCGCGAAGAGGCTCAGCAGGCGGATATGGACCTGAGGAACGGGACCTGGCGCGGGCCGTTGCACGGAATTCCGTACGGGGTAAAAGATCTCTTCACGGTCACGGGGACGCGCACGACGTGGGGCTCGGACAGCTACGCCGATCAGCGCATCGACGAAGACGCCGATCTCGTCGTGCGCCTGCGGGAGGCGGGGGCCGTGCTCATCGCGAAGCTCGCGACAGGTGAATTCGCATCCGGTGATCGGTGGTATCGAGGACAGACCCGAAACCCCTGGAACCCGGAGGAGGGCTCCAGCGGCTCTTCCGCGGGTCCGGGCTCGGCGACCGCAGCCGCGGCTGTCGCATTCGCGATCGGTACGGAGACCCAGGGTTCTATCGTCTCACCGTCACGGCGGAACGGTTTGAGCGCACTGCGCCCCACCTTCGGGCGGGTGAGCCGGTACGGTGGGATGGTGCTCTCCTGGAGCATGGACAAAGCCGGCCCGATGTGCCGGACGATCGAGGACTGTGCGCTCGTCTTCAACGAAATCCACGGCGCGAGCGAACACGATCCGGCGTCGATCACGGCACCCTTCCATTTCGATCCGGACGCGGACATCTCGCAGTACCGCATCGGCTACGACGAAGACGCGCCGGAAGAGTTTCTCGACCAGCTCCGGAACATGGGGATCCAGCTCGAAGAGATGCCGGAGATCCCGCGGGGGAGTTCGAATTCGCTTGGGGTGGAGTCGTCCGCCGCGTTCGATTTTCACGTGTCGCCCGACGGCGAGGAGCCCGAGCCGGTGCCGGAAGGGCTGGAGCCACGAGAGGCGCGCCGCCGCGGTCGGTTCCGCCGTGGTCGAGACACCCGCGCCCTCGACTACGTGCAGAGCCAGCGCCGTCGCCTGATCCTCATGAAGGAGGTTCAGAAGGTCATGGACGGCTTCGACATGTTCGTATCCGGCGGGGGACACGTAGGTCTGACCAACCAGACCGGCCATCCGGCCGCGATCGTGCAGTACGGCTTCGGCGCTCGGAATCCGGAGGACGACACGCCGACGACGATGCCTCTCACGACCACGCTTCTCGGGGATCTCTTCGCGGACGACAAGATCCTGAACGTCGCGCACGCCTTCCAGTCGCGCACAGACTGGCATCTTCGACGTCCGACGCTCGACTGAGCGGCGGACGTCAGCTTCGGACGGTCGTTTCCGCGGGAGACGCCTCGACAGGAGGCGTCTCCCCGACCGGCGTGGCGGTCGTCTGTATCTCCGCCGACGTGCCGACGGGTGAGGCCCTGACCGCGAGAACCGGCAGCGTTCCCGGGCGTGTCCGTCTCCGCCTGCCCTTCAGCACGACGCGGTGCGCCAGGACCGCAGCGGAACATGCGAGGCCAAGGGCGAGGTGGCCCCATCCGAGGGCGGTCAGGACAGCGGGCGACGTGAACGTCTGAATGAGGTAGCCGGTCACGACGAGCGGGGCGAAGGTTCCTACTGCCACCAGACCACTGTTCCGCCCCGTCGGCAGGTTCGACCGCATGCTTCGCCAGATGTGCTGGGTGGTGATGAGGCCGATGGCAAAGAGCATGAGGGGCGCGGACAGGATATGCAGCTTGAGCGCCCAGGGCTCGAGCGGGTGGTTGATGACGGCCCACGGGTCGATCGGCGTCATGAATCGCTTCATGACGAAATACGTGACGCCGGAGACGGTCGCGACGACGGTCGACCCGTAGAGGAGCCACCGTTGGAATCGCGTCATGGCGTCCCTGCCTCGAAGGGACGGACGACAGCATGCAATGCCAGGATTCTCCGCACCGCCGCGGTCACGGCGTTCGACGTGAGGGTGGCGCCGGTGACGTTGGGTATCTCACCTCGCGTGGACAGACCGTCCGAGAGCGGACGTCCCTCGAAGAGGTCGAGCCATCCCCCCGGTGCCTCGTATTCCGGCGGCTCGCGGAAGGAGACGGTTTCGATCCGATCCACCGACCCATTCGGCCGCACCACGATCATCAGCACTTCCTGAAGCGTGCGCACGCGATGTGCATCGAAGTACGCTACGCCGACCTGAGTCCCGTTCCGGCTCGCGACATAATGGGTGACGATCGTCGATTCGATCTCCACGCGCTCGCCGGCAAGACGCCGAGCCGTATCCAGCTGTCCGTCGTCCAGGTACGCGGTACGGCGCTCCACGTTCGCGGAAGGGAAGGCAAGCGCGAGCGCATCGTCCTGCGAGATCTGGCCGGCGAGCGGCGGAGCGACCGTCGCGGCGACGACAGCCAGGACCACGACCGGGCGGATCAGAAGAGCCATCCCAGATTCACGTTCCACTGATTCACGCCGGTCTTCGCCGCGTTCGAGTGGAACTGCAGATCTGCCTTCAGAATGATCTGCGGGATCGGTTTCCACGCCACGCCCAGGGAGGTGACGGTCACGTCGGTGGCGGGGTCGACGGCGTAGCCCGACGCGACCTCACGCTGGGTGTCGACCTTCTCCAACCCGACGTAGGGAAACAGTTCGTGATCGATGTCCGTGCCGCGGAGCACGTCGAAGCCTGCCTGCACGTACCAGCCAAGCATGCTGGCGCCGACGCCGTCCGATCCGGTCAATCCGGCCAGCTCGTTCAACTCGGCGGCCTCGTCCACGGTGGCCCCCGCCACGAGTCCTCTCAGCCACAGGCCGCGGGACCGGTAGTCGACGTGTGCATCCCAGATGGTGAGGCGTCCGCCCACGGGCGTTCCGTCGACCTCGCGGTTATGCCCTGTCTCGCCCGAGTAGGCGGCGAGGCCCGCGAGCAGTCCCGGTGTCCCCGTGTAGTCTACCCGCGCGGCGAGACCGAAGTCCTCGGCCAACGCTTTACTGCCCTTCTGGCGCCCGCCGCGGACGCCGGTCGCCGCGAAATCCGCTCCGTCCAGGGCGTTCATCAGATACACGCGCCACGACAGGTCGTCGCTCCCACCGAAGGCCCCGACGCCGTTTTCACGCCACGTGGTCGGAATGATCCGCTGCTCGGTGACCGATCGCTCGCTTCCGAGGAAGACTGGCGGCTCGTGCAGTTCGTTCACGAGGCCGAGGGGGGCGAGCAGCATGCCTCCTCGCAGGCCGAACCGATCCGAAAGGCGGTAGTCGAGGTAGGCGAACTCGAGAAAGATCTCGTCGGCGTGCTCGACTTCGATCTCCGAATTGAAGAGGAAGCGATCGTCGAACTTGTATCCGACATAAATGATCGCCCGGAGCGCGTCGAGCTGGTCGGAGCGCCCTGACGCTGTGCCGTCCTCGCGCTCCGAGCCGTAGTTCTCGTAGAGGAACTCACCGTAGCCGCCGATCGAGACGCCCCGCTCGATCTGATAGACCTTCGATGCACCGGGGCCGAACCCGAGTTGAGCCGTGTCAGCTCGCACGACATCGTCGCCGAGGTCGAGCCGCTCGAGTTCGCGCGTGATCGCGTCCAGTCGCCGCTCCAGATCCGCGATGCGGGCGGAATCCGGAGACGCCTGCCCAGAGAGGTCTCCGGGCATGAGGACAGTTGTCGACAGCGCAAAGACGAGCGTCAGGATCGCACACGCCGCGAGTCCGGAGGTCGGGGTCGAACGAGGTCGCATCAGAAGGAACTCGGGTCGTACGGTTCGAGGAACAAGGAGGGCGTTCCGTTGGAGTCCTGCGCGAGCAGTGTCGTCATCGACTCCGTCCAGAGGGCCTGAACGCCCTCATCGGTGTCGATCAGAAAAAGAGCCGCGATCTCACCGTGGGCTTCAGCCCACGCGGCGCCGTCCTGCGGACCCATCACATAGAGGGCGGTGGCCAGCGCATCGGCCTCCAGGGGGTCGTCCGATACGACGCTCACGCTGCCCCAGGCGGGACTTGGGCGGCCGGTTCGCGGATCCAGAATGTGGCCGACGCGCGCGCCATTCACGGAGACGCCTCGCTCGGAGAGACCGGACGTCGCGACCGACCATCCGGGCGGAAGC
>CALHIO010000044.1 GCA_938030915.1 uncultured Gemmatimonadota bacterium | reverse complement strand
TGGTCCGTATCGTCGGCTCGGGCGCGCCGCGTCGCATCGTGGCGTGTGCCCTCGATCGGCCGGCGCTCTCGGCGTCTCAGATTACTGACGACGGGTATCTGCGCGTGCACCGCATCGGGCGAGGTTCGCGTCACCCGCTGTGGGACCAGCAGTTCGAAGCGCAGCAGGTGCGTGTGATCACGCCCCGCGGACCCGTCGCCGGAGTCGTCGCTCGTAGCAATGGACACTTCGCGGCGCAGCACCGTGACGAGACCAGCGTCGTCTCGGCCGATGACCTCTGGGTCGACGTAGGCGCAACGACGGCGGCTGACGTGGAGGGGCTCGGGATCGGACTCCTCGATCCTGTCGTCCGGCACCTGCCTGCGTGGGCCATGGTGGGAGGCGTGGCCGGACCCGATGCCGGTCGTCGAGCAGGATGTGCGGTCGCTGCTTCGGTCGCCGAGTCTGCCGCGGCGTCGCCCGGGAGTGGCGAGGTGCATTTCGTCATGAGCGCCCAGGAGGGCTTCGGCTGGGTTGGGCTGTCGTCGTACGTGGCTCGTGGCGGACGCTTCGACGAGCTGATGATCCTGGCGCCCGGTGGGTCGGATCCGGTGAGCGAACGTCGAGAGGCTCGCTCGCTCGGTCGAATGGGGAGTGTTCTCGAGGATGCCGGACTCGGCACGGTGCACTGGGTTCAGCCGGCTGTCCTGGCGGCTGGAGCGCATATGGAAGTCGTCTCGGAGGAGCAGATCGGCCTCCTGGCGGGGGAAGCAGCCGGTCTGGCCATGGGCGGAGCCCCGGGCTCGCTCGACTGGGTCGCTGCGCCCGACCGGACTCTGCTCCGTGACGACGCGTTCGATGCCTCCCTGCAGCGGGTGGCGCAGGTGCTGACGGATCTCGTCGAGCTCTATGGTGTGCCCGGACACGAATGGCCGATCCGTCGCTACGTACTCGAGAATCTGCCGGAGTGGGCTCGCGATCGAGCGGTCGTCGACGACATCGGGAACGTGTGGGTGGAGGCAGGCCCCGACCGGGATACGACCGTCTTCATGGCGCACATGGATGAGGTCGGCTACCAGATCGAGTCGATCGACCCCGACGGGATGGTGTCGTTTCGCAGGTTGGGGGGCGCTGTCTCATCGGCGTGGGAAGGGCAGACGGCGCTTCTTCACTTCGATCCGGAAGGGGCCCCGAGCACTCAGACGGCGGAAGGGCTGGAGACCTCGGATCGTTGGAAAACCGAATCCCTCTCGGCCGAGGCACCTGCTCCGCTTCGCGGCGTCTTCCTGACTCGTGACCAGGCGGACCGGAAGAATCCGCCACCCGAGCGGGCCTACTTCGGACTCGACGGTGCAGAGCTCGAGGCTCGGGGGGTGCGGCCGGGGCTTTCGGTCACGAGCTACAAGGAAGGCCTGCGCATGGGGCCTCACCGCTTTGTGGCCCGCGCCCTGGACGACCGTGCGGGTACGACGGCGCTTCTGCTTGCCATCAACGCGATCGATCCCGACGCGCTCCCGGGGAAAGTGATTTTCGCCTGGTCCGTGCACGAGGAGGGTGGCCTGATCGGCGCCGGGGCCATGGCCCGCCGCTTCGCTCGGAGCACGAAACGCATCTACTCCATCGACACCTTCGTCTCGTCGGACACCCCGCTCGAGTCGCCGCACTTCGCGTACACCCCGCTGGGTGAGGGGCCGGTACTGCGGGCGACGGAGAACTCGGGTGTGTCACCCGATCGGGAACGGGCGAGGGTCTTCGCGGCTGCGGAGGAGGCAGGGATCCAGATCCAGATGGGCCTCACACAAGGCGGTACCGACGGTACGCAGTTCACGTACTATGGGGCGCCGAACCAGGGGCTCTCGTGGCCTGGCCGGTACAGCCACTCGCCGGGTGAAGTGCTGGATCTGCGCGATCTGGCGAGCCTCGCCGAGTTGATCGAAGCCGTTGCCGCGGCGGGGGAGCGCTAGAGGCTGCGTCGTCGGATGGCTGCGGGTCGGTACAGGGTCTATTTTCCCCGCCACTCTTCGAATGCCTGAACCCAGCCGGATCCGAACCATGAAGCGTGCTGCTCTGCTCGTGGCGATCGCCGCGGTGACGCCTGCCGTCCTCTCCGCGCAACAGCAGGACACGTACGACTACTGGCGTCCGCAGCGCGACATGATTCGCCACGGGCAGCAGGCCGTCCTGATGTGCAACGGTCTCTTCACGGGTGAGCGTTCCCTGGAGCAGGTGTTCGATCAGGAGCTTGCGTTCCTTGCTCAGCCGGTCGGGACACCGCGCGGGGGCGACTACGTCGTCGACTGGGACCGCGAGGCGGTCGCGATCGGCGCGTCCGGGGGGACGCCGATCATGCGTGCCGCGTACCGGGAGGGGATCGGGTGCGTGATCATGGCGCCCGATCAGACGTTCGAGGATATCAATGAGCTCCCCGAACTCGTGATGCCCGCTCCCGAGGGGAATCCGGAGCAGATCGCGTGGCCGGACGGGGATCTCGTCGACGGGATCGCGATCACGCCGGGAGTGGATGGAGAGGCGCTTCAGGCCGCTTCGAACTGGGCTTTCGACCGTGAGTCGCCCGAGCAGGTCACGTTGTCACTCATGGTCGTTCATGAGGGCCGTATCATCCACGAGCGATATGCCCCGGGCGTGGACGTGTCCACGAAGACACGTACGTGGTCGACCGCCAAGAGCATCGCCGTGACTCTGATCGGCATGCTGGTCGACGAAGGGAAGCTCGAACTCGACGCACCGCTCGGCTTCGAGTGGCTCCCGGAGGCGCTCTCACCGGAGCAGGATCCCCGCAACGAGATCACGCTCCGTCACGTTCTGAACATGGCGAGTGGGCTCGAGTCCGTGGACAACCGCGGCCTGGAATACGCGATCGGCTCCGGCATGTCGTATTGGGCCGGGGCGAGCTCGATGACGGGTGCACTCAGCCGCCCTCTCGTGCGCGAGCCCGGCACGGTGTGGGACTACGAGAACTACGATACGCTGCTCGGTGTGTACGCGATGAAACTCGCCCTGGGCGACACCCAGACGTATGCCGAATTCCCACGCCGCCGTCTCCTCGACCGGATCGGGATGCGGAACACGCTCCTCAGCACCGATCGATTCGGGGATTTCATTCTCAGCAGCCAGGTCTACACGAACGCGAGGGATCTCGCCCGCTTCGGCCTGCTGTACCTCAACGGAGGGGTGTGGAACGGCGAGCGACTCATCTCGGAAGAATGGATCGACTTCACTCGCACACCCGCTCCCGCGACGGCTGACACCGGCAACTTCTACGGCGGCCAGTGGTGGCTCGTGCCGGACGGTCGGACCGACGTGCCGAAGACCGCCTACTCCACCGCGGGGAACCGCGGCCAGTACGTCATCGTGGTACCCGACCACGACCTCGTGATCGTTCGTCGGGGACTCGATTACGGTCGTCAGGGCTTCGATCGATGGGATCTGACCCGCGAGGTCCTCAAGGCGTTCGATCGCGTTTCGGACGAACGGTAGAACTTCCGTGATTCTGAGGGATATGTAGCCTGACCAGCTCGTTCTCCTGTATCTGAATGTTCAAGACCGGCTACATCCTCAACCCGAAGCACGACCTGGTCTGGTTCCTCGGGCTTCCGTTTTTCGCCGTCGCGATGGCGTTGGGCTTCCAGGCATGGCTGCCCTACGTCGCCGTGGCGTCGATCAACCTGTGGATCACCATCCCGCACCACTATGCCGGGTGGGTCCGCTCGTACGGAATGCCCGATGTCTGGGATCGGTTCAAGGACCGCCTGATCATCGGTCCGATCGTGATCGTCGGATTCACGGTCATGGGTCTGCAGTTCGCACCGATCACCCTGCTGCTGCTGGTCACCGCGTGGGATCACCAGCACAGCATCATGCAGCAGCATGGTCTCGCCCGGATCTACGACTTCAAGGCGGGCGCGGGACTGAAGAACACGCGTCGCTACGACCTGATTCTGCACTGCGTGCTGTACGCCTACATGTTCCTGAACGCGCCGATGTTCAAGTTCCTGTGGATTCGGGAGCTGCATCGGATGCGCGTGCCGCTGTCCGTGCCGGTCGTGGACGCGTTGCTCATGGTCAGCCAGATCGTGCTGGTCGGCTACCTGGTCGTGTACCTGTGGCATCTGTGGAGGACGCACCAGGAAGGGGCGATCATCAACCCTGTGAAGTACGTCTTCATCTTCGCCAGCTACTTCCTGTGGTATTTCGTCGCGTGGAACACGAATTCCATCCTGCTCCACGCCGTGGCACACCGTCTCATGCACGGCGTGCAGTACATCGTCATGGTGTACTCGTTCATGCGGAAGAGTCAGGAAAAGGGCACGTTCCGAGCGGGCTTCTGGAGCAAGCTCACCGGCCCCGGACACCTGCGATGGTTCCTGGCGGGCGGCGTAGTCTACGCATTGCTTTTCCAGCTGATCATCAACCGGCCGCTCGACGAGTTCGGCTTCGGTGTGGTCAACTTCGCGCCGTACCCCGCGATCGAGGAGTTCGGTGTGCCGGCGATGGACTACGCGAGCGGCTATGCTCTCTTCTCGCAGATGATGATCTACGCGTACGGTCTGATGCACTACTATCTCGATTCCTTCATCTGGAAGGTCTCCGACAAGCAGACCCAGAAGGGGCTGTAATCCCGAGGAGAAGCCGTGGCTCTCGCGCCTGACAAAGCGCCGTGGTACCGACGCTTCCGGATGTTGCTCGGTATCTACGCGCTCGGGATGCTCTTCGGTGGGCGCGAGTTCCTGATCGCACGCTCAGGCGACCAGGTCGATCCGGGTTCAAACGAGTGGTCGCGTATGGCGGAGGTCATCGCGGAGATCAATCCCGCCGACGCCGACACGGACTTCCTGCTCGCCATGGAGGCGCTCCAGGAGGGGGACGAAGCCCGGTACATCGAGTACATGGAGACGGCGCTCGGGAAAGGCATCAAGCACAACAACTTTCTACTCGCCGAGTACGCGCATCACCTCATTCGCATCCAGGCACCGTTCGAGAACATCGACGTCGCCCTGAACACGTGGCGGGAGAATCACCAACTCTCCTTCGAGATCGTCAGTCTTCCTCTCGGCCAGGGGCCGACGAGCCAGCAGGACTACGACGCCATCCGGCGAGAGATGGATGCGATCGACTGGATCTACGAGTGGGAGCTGCAGGAGCCTGCGGCGGAGTCGCCGCAATGGGTGCTCCTTCTCCAGTTCGAGCCTGCTAAGGAAGCGGTCATACGTGACGTGATCGAAGCGATCTCGATTCTGGGCCTCCCCCCCGAAGTCCGATCGCGGCTGCGCGTCCGATGCACGAGCTGGGTCGACTGCCAGTCGCAGGCGCGTTAGCCGGCTTCGGCTATCTCGGCTCGACGAGGCTCGATGTGAGACGTACCGGGCGCATGATCTTGTAGATGGGCGAGACCGCGGGCTCTCCATCGGCCGTGCTGCCCGGGCGAGGCACCCACGCATCCATGCGGTTCCAGTAGACCACGTTATCCTCGGTTTCGGGCTCCAGCATATGGCCGACCAGTCGGCCCAGATACTGGGCGGTCGGAATCACATACGTACCGATCGGGAAGTCTCGCGTCTGCGTGATGACGTCGCCGACCTGGATCCTCGTGACGGCCTGATGGTTGTACTGCCGGATGTGCGACACCCCGGCCACCGTGTACGCCTGAACCTCGAGGGTGGCGGGCTCGATGAGCCGCTCGACGGTGATTCCGTGACGGAGCAGGAGGGCAACGGCGTCCTCCGCATCTCGCGGTAGGGTGTAGGCCCATGGCCGGTCCCTGAGTGTGACCGCCACTGGCTTCTTCATGAGCTGCGCGCCCGTGACCTCGATCGTGTCGATCGGCATGTCCGGCGGGTCATTGAAGCCACCACCGCGGACGAGCAGATAGTCGACCGGATAGTCCTCCGCCCCGTACTCCATCTCGACGGCGATCTGGCCTCGCGGCTCGGCGCCCATCGCGATCGTCTCGGCCCGCGCTTCTTCGACGGTCCCGAGGAGGCGCTCCGCGTTGTCGACCACCCATTCGGCGACCGCGAGATACCCGAGATACCCGGCGCGTGCGCCGACTTCCAGCTCCTGGCTCGGAGCCTCGAAGAGGATCGCCACCGAGTTCACGATCCCGCCGTAGTTCCGCCCGATGCGGACCTGCGAGCCTCCGGTGTTCCACCGCTCCTCGTTACCGCGCTGATAATACCAGGAGCGCATGTTCTCGCCTTCGAGCTTCGCGTCGATGGCCGGAAAGATCTCGTCATCACACAGGAGGGTGAGCTCGATCGCCGCGTCGTAGTGGCTCGTGCACTGATAGTTGAGGTTGTACGGGCGGGCGCCACCGTTGTGACCATCGATGAAGAGGTGCGGCCGCCACTCACCGATCAGGTTCTGCACATAGGACTGGATCGTCGGGTGCTCGAGCTTCACGTAGTCCCGGTTGAGGTCGATGCCCCAGGAGTTGCCACGCTGGCCGCCCTCGGAGGCTTCGAACCCGTCCGGGTTGATCTGCGGAGCAACGACGATGACGACGTCGTCGAGGAGCGCGTTTGCCGTCGTACCCCGGGTCGCGAGGTCCCGCATCAGCACGAGCAGTCCTTCGCGGAAGGTCCGCTCGCCACCGTGCACATTGGCTGCGAAGAGGATGACGGGCCGATCGAGGGCCATCGCTTCCCAGGGCTCGGAGATGAGTGGTCGCGAGAAGATCGCGTACGGGAGCTTCCGACCCTCTCGCGTTTCACCGTATGTGCCGAGGCGCATGTCGGCACTCGCTCCGCGCAGCTGCTCCAGATAGTCCCACATCTCCACGTGGCGCGTGTGGGCCGTAAAGCCGTTCACCTCGGCGGCGGTACGTGGGTACCCCTGAGGCACCGGACCCCACTGGACCTGAGCCTGCAGAGCAGGGGCGCTCAGAAGCAGCGCCGTCGCGGCGACGAGCAAGTGGTGATGGAAGAGGCGGCGCGGTCGGGACATCGGTGGTCCTGGCGTTCGAAGGGGTGGTTTCGCCCGTGCAGGGGCCGAACACGGTGCGGTCGGCCGCGCTCGGAGCGGGCTCTGAGGGACGGAAGGTAGGAGCCGTGTCGGGAGGCGGGGAAGGGGTCGCACCCGTAGATTTTCCACGCTCGTTCCCGATGGTATCTGGAGAAGCCGATGAGCGGTGGGGTCGTCGTATCGCAGCTGGGTGGGCCGGAGGTCCTGGAGTGGGTCGAATACGATCCCGGTGATCCGGGCCCGCATGACGTTCGTGTTCGACACACGGCAGTCGGACTCAACTTCATCGACGTCTACCATCGAACGGGCCTTTATCCGCAGGCGCTGCCGTTCACACCCGGCGTCGAAGGTGCGGGTGTCGTGGAGGCCGTAGGCTCGGAGGTGCACGATCTCGCCGTCGGTGCACGGGTCGCGTACACGAGCAATGGCCCCATCGGATCCTACTGCGAGGTCCGGGTCATGCCCCGAGCCCGCGTCGTCGAGCTTCCCGACGAGATCAGCGAAGAAACGGCGGCCGCGATGATGGTGAAGGGGTGCACGGTCGAGTACCTGGTGCGTCGCACCTATGCCGTGCAGCCGGGGGACAACGTCCTGCTCACGGCGGCCGCCGGGGGCGTCGGGCTTATCGCATGTCAGTGGCTGCGCGCTCTGGGCGCCAACGTGATCGGGACGGTCGGAACGCCCGAGAAGGGTGAGCTCGCAACGGCGAACGGTTGCAACCATGTCATTCTGTATCGTGAGGAGAACATCAGCGAGCGCGTCGCGGAGATCACGGACGGTGAAGGATGTCGTGTGGCCTATGACTCGGTCGGTGCCAGCACCTTCGAGGCGTCACTCCACTCGCTCTCGCGGCGTGGGATGCTCGTCACGTTCGGAAACGCGTCCGGGCCCGTAGAGCCCATATCCCCGCTCCTCCTCGCGAAACACCGGTCCCTCTTTCTGACACGACCGAGACTGGCCGATCACTACGCGACACCCGAAGAGACCCGTGAAGGCATCGAGGCGCTCTTCGACATGGTACGCTCGGGTTCGGTCGAGCCGTACATCGGGGCTCGGTATCCGCTCCGCGACGTCGCGGAGGCGCATCGGGCGCTCGAGGCGCGAGAGACGGTGGGGTCGACGGTCCTGGTCGTGTAGACGGCGCCCTACTCGTAGCGGAGCGCCTGCATCGGATCCACATGGGATGCTCGTGGTGAGCGGTACGAAGATGTCCGCCTTCGCACCCAGGGTTGTTCCGTCGAATCCCCGCTGCGCGACCCCGACCACAGTGAGCGGCTGGCCGTTCACGATGATCGTCCGATTGAGGATCGACGGGTCAGCCCCCAACTGGCTCTCCCAGTAACGGTGCGAGAGGACTGCGACCGAGTGCTCCCCCACCCTCACGTCATCCGACGGGCCGAAGACCCGACCGATCACCGACCGGACCCCGAGGACCGAAAAGTACGATCCGGAAACGAGTAGTCCCTGACCGCTGGTCGTCTGCCCCTCTTGTGCAAGGTTCACACGGAAGAGGCGTTGTGCGGCGATCCCGGTGAAGCTCCCCTGTTCGCGCTCGAGGTCGCGGAACATGGGATAGCTCCACGTTTCCTGACGACCCCGATCGGACCGTCTCGAACGCCACGTCCTCTAGCGCCCGCTCTGCTGCGCGATCGCTGCGCGCATGGCCGCGATGGTGGCATCGGTACGAAACTCGATCAGGCGTCGACCATGCTCGAGCGCCTCATCGATCGGGAGGATGCTGATTCCGTTGATCGACGCCATTCCGGCGTCGATACGCTGAGCCAGACGCACGTATTCGGGATCATCATTCATGATGATCGTCGTGATGTAGTAGTCGTCGTGGAGACCCTCGAGCCTCGGATCCTCGTCGATCCCGAGCTCGTCCCTCTGATACGCGAGTACGTCCTGGTAGTTGTAATACTCGGGAATGTGTGCGATCACGAGATCCTCGCCCGCCCACTCGGTGCGAAGCGCGTCGGCGACCTCCTGCATGCCTCGCAGGTTCCCTCCGCTGTCGCCCATGAGGAAGATCTGGTTGAAGCCCTGCGCCTTGAGGCTCACGGCGTAATCACGCAGAACGGCCCGGTACGTCTCCTGCGAGTAGCGGATGCCGCCGGGGCTGCTCGCACGCTCCGGATTTCCCGGCTCGATCGTGACGATGGGGGCGACCAGCGTGCGGCCGAATTCCCGTGCGATCGATTCTCCCATCACCCGGAGAACGTGATTGTGCTTGCCGGTGGTCAGGTAGGGGCCGTTCTCTTCGATTCCGCCGGTCAGAATCAACGCGGTCCTCCAGCCGTCGGCGAGGAGGTCGCGCACTTCGGGCATCGTGAGTTCCTCGATCCACACGTTATCCGCCATCGCGATCGGTCGCTCGAAGGTATTCATGTCCTTCATTCCGTCGCTCTGAGCTGCGACTGCGACCGGTGTGAGACCGACAACGGCCATGGCGATTCCGACGAGCACGGATTTTTTCATCTGATTTGCTCCGATGCGACTTGCTTGACACCTAAAGGAATGGTCAACCACTTGTAACTTCAGCCTCGTGACTCCTACAAGGGGACACGAGAGCATCCGGGTTCGTTCAGGGGATTCCCCACCTGTCATGCGCGAGATCGACGACTACACCTCACCGCTCGACGAAGCCGTAGAAGAATCCGACTTCGCGTTCGAGTTACCGGGAAGTGAGGCCGGCCTGGTCCTGATCGTGGATGACGAAGAATCCTCGGCCCTGCTCCATCATTCCATCCTGGAGGCGGCAGGTTATCGGGTGCGGACGTTCGGCCGCGGCTCCGACGTGCTCGAGCACCTCGTATCGGCCGAGCCGATCGTCCTTATGACCGACTACGACATGCCAGAGATGTCGGGGATCGAGCTGGCCGAGCATGCACTCGACGTCGACCCGGACATCAAGATCATTCTCCTGACCGGACGGGGAGACGAAACGACGGCTCAGGCCGCGCTCCGGCTGGGCTTCAGCGACTATATCATCAAACCGCCCGAGCCGATCGCGTTGGCCAGAGCGGTCCAGCGCGCGTTCCACCAGCGAGCGGGAGAGCGCCATCACCGCGCGATGCTCACGTGGATGAAAATGGAGCTGGGTCGCAGGCAGAACGAGATCCGGGATGTGACGCTCTCCACGCTGGCCGCATTCGCAAATGCGCTGGACACGCGTAGCCCCCACTTCCACGGCCACAGCCGAGCGGTTGCGCTTCAGGCCGGGTCGATTGCCGTGGGACTCGGCCTGTCGGAGGATGAGGTCGAATCGGTTCGCATCGCCGGACTGCTTCACGATGTCGGCATGATTGCGGTGCCGGACTACATCGTGGAGAAATCAGGAGTTCTGACGGAAGAGGAGTTCGCGATCATCAAGACGCATTGCGACCGCGGTGTGGAGATCCTCGAACCGATGGAGCATCTCGGTGACTCCATACGCTTCATCCACGAGCACCACGAGCGACTCGACGGCTCCGGATATCCCATGGCGAAGCGTGGTGACGAGATCTCGCTGGGGGGACAGATCGTCGGGATCGCCGAGGCCTGGGTCGCCATCCTCGAGAGTCGCCCGTATCGCTCGGGGGTTCCCCGCGAGGAGGGGCTGGAGATGTTGCTCAAGCTGGCCGGCGAGTGGTTCCTGCCCGAAGTGACACAGGCCCTGGTCGATTCCGACGTCGGGATGCTTTGAGGCAGCCTTCCGGTCGGGTCGGGTGAGTGCGGAGGCGCCGACGCTCGCATCACCCGTCCGAGGCCGAAGCCCATCGAATCGGGTAGATTCGAGTGCTGTTATCCCCTGCCGATCGGTACCCCCTCCGGTCGGCTCGATTTTGAACGACGTACCGAAGGACGACCGATGAAGAAGATTTGGTTCGTGCTGGCCGCCGCTGGCGTGGTCGCGGCACCGGCGCTGCACGCTCAGACGTTTCCGACCGACGATCCCGTCATCCGTCAGATGTGGCAGGAAGGCATGGAGGATAGGTCGCAGGCCTACGCACTCGCTCAGGTGCTCATGGACTCGATCGGACCTCGCCTGACTGGATCCCCCGGGTACGTCCGGTCCGCCGAGTGGCTCGAGTCGGTGTACGCGTCGTGGGGCATCGATGTGGAGCGGCACGAGTATGGTACGTGGCGCGGGTGGGAGCGGGGCATTACACACGTAGACTTGATCCAACCTCGGATCCGGACCTTGAACGCTACGATGATGGCGTGGAGCCCCGGCAGCGGGGGCGTCGTCGAGGCCGAGGTCGTCGCGCTTCCGACGTTGGAGAGTGAGGCGGACTTCGAAGCGTGGTTGCCTCAGGTCGCCGGCAGGGCCGTGGCCATCTCCTTCCCGGAGCCGACGTGCCGCGCACCCGAGTCGTGGGAAGAGAATGCGACCCCGGCGTCCTACCAGCGCATGCAGGAGGAGCGCCAGGCGGCCGAGCAGTCGTGGACACGCTCGCTGCTCGTTGCGGCGGGGATAGAGCGAGGCAGCGCTCGTGGAGCCGAAGCCACGGTCGCTCAGCGTCTCGAAGAGGCGGGGGCCGTGGCGATCTTCAGAGCGTTGTGGTCGGACGGATGGGGCGCAGACAAGATCTTCGATGCCAGCACCGAAGAGATCGCCACGATCCAGCTCAGCTGCGAGGATTACGGTCTCGTGACGCGCCTCGCCATGAATGACCAGTCACCCCGAGTACGGATCGACGCCGAGGCAGAGTTCACCGGCACCGTGCCGGCGTTCAACGTCATCGCGACGATGCCCGGAACCGAGCTTCCCGACGAGTACGTTCTGCTCGGTGCTCATCTCGACTCCTGGGATGGTGCGTCGGGTGCGACGGACAACGGGACGGGCACCATCATGATGCTCGAGGCCGCCCGTCTCCTGAAGACCACGTATCCCAACCCACGCCGGACGATCATCATCGGGCACTGGGATGCCGAGGAGCGCGGGTTGATCGGGTCCAACAATTTTCAGGCGGACCATCCAGACGTGATGGCAGGGCTCCAGTCCGCGTTCAACCAGGACAACGGAACCTGGCGGGTCGACTACATCCGCATGATGGGCTTCGCGGACGCCGGGGCACATTTCGCGCGCTGGTTCTCGGCGATTCCTCCGGAGATCACGCAGCACATCGAGCTCGATATCCCGGGCCTGCCCGAGTCCGGTGGGAGCGATCACATGTCATTCCTGTGCGTGCCCGCGCCGTCCTTCCGCTTCCAGTCGAACTACCCGGACTATCGTCAGTACACGTGGCACACCGGGATCGATACGTTCGACAAGATTGTCTTCGACGACCTGCGCAATAACGCGACGCTCGCGGCGATGGCCGCGTACCTGGCGTCTGAGGACCCGGAGCGAGTATCGCGCGAGACCGTCGTGTTGCCGACCACGCCACCGGAAGGGCCGATGCGGGTGTCGCGACGCACGCAGAACTTCCCGTCGATCGGGCAGTGGCCTCAGTGCCGGACTCCCAGGCGCAGCTACAACAACTAGACCCC
>CALHIO010000043.1 GCA_938030915.1 uncultured Gemmatimonadota bacterium | reverse complement strand
GCCTTCGATTCGGCGGTCTTCGCCGCGTCCACCGGTGACCTCGTAGGGCCGGTTCAGACGAGCTTCGGCCTCCACGTGATCGAGGTGCAGGACCGCTGGGCTCAGGACAGTGCGCAGGCCCGTCACATCCTGCTGCCGATCGTTCGAACGGACGAGAGTGAGATCCAACTCCTGACGCTCGCCGACTCCCTCGAGGATCTCGGCGAGGAGATGGCTCTCGATCAGGCGGCGACGATGGCGGGGCTGACCTCCACCACGCTCGACATCGCTCAAAACTTCCCGTTCCTGCCAGGCGCAGGTCAGGTCTCCGAGGGCGCGGACTGGGCCTTTGAGGAGGCATCACCCGAGGACGTGAGTCCGGTCTTCGAAACCTCGACCGCGTTCTACGCGCTCGAGTTGGTGTCGTCCGAGCCGGAAGGAATCCTGCCGCTCGAGGATGCGAGTCCTGCGATCGCATCGACGCTTCTGTTCGACGCGAAGATGGCTCAGGCGCAGGTCGACGCTCAGGATGTCGTGGTGCGGGTGCGAGGTGGGACAGTGCTGTCGAACGCTGCGGCCGAACTGGAACTCGACGTGCGTTCGGCAGGTCCCTTCAGTCGGAACGACTTCGTCGCCGGCATCGGACGTCAAAACGCAGCGATCGGTGCCGCCTTCGGTCTCGAGCCGGGCGACGTGAGTGACGTGGTCCCGACGCCCGCGAACGTCTACATACTCGAGGTCCTCACCCGGACCGATGCGGACTCCACGGCGTGGCTGGCCCAGCTCACCGAGCAGCGCCAGACCGCGATCGCGATTCGCCAGCAAGCGAGGCTCTCCGAGTGGATTGAAGCGCTTCGCGCCTCGGCGAACATTCGCGACCGCCGCGACGTCGTGCTGGCACCCGTCGACGAGGATGCCCTGCCGCAGATCCCGATGGTGTTCTGACCCGAAGTCAGAGCCGCTGGACGACCATCGCTGCGATGAAAGACGAAGGGCCGGGCGCCGTTGGCGCCCGGCCCTTCGGTCGTTCATAACACCCGCCCCGAGACGGGCGGCTGCCTCCCGCCCTCAGACGTCCGACGTCGGCACGCTGTCGCTGAGGCTGCGAGGCTCTCCGTCTTCCTCGGCAGTCGCCGAGGTCGACGCCGGCTCAGGCGGCGGGCTGGAGTGATGGATCTGCCGATCAGCAGGCACCTTGAGTTCATGCTCGATCTCACGAACCGAACTCTTGAATTCACGGATACCCTTGCCGAGTGACGATCCGATTTCAGGCAGGCGCTTCGCGCCGAAGAGCAGCAGCACGATCAGGAAGATGAACACCATCTCCCCCATGCCGAATCCACCTAGCCCCATACGTCAGATCCTCCATCGGGGCCGGGCCCCGTCCATGCACGTCAGATCCAGGAACGAACCACCATCGCAACGATGGCGATGCCCACGATCGTCAGAAAGTTCAATGTCAGTGTAATGGGTCCGAGGACAAACGCGACAGCCACGAGGTCCACGGACAGAGGGCCTACCGACGCGTCCACCGACGTCAGCAGGAACTCTCTGGGTGCTCCATCGGGCAGAGAGAACTCGATCAGCTTCGTCAGCAGACCACCAAGGAACAGCCCAAGGACCAGCGTAAACAGAAATCGCAGGGTGCCACGATGTCCCGAATCCACAAGTGAACTACTGGCCACGCACCACCTCTGTTCCCGAGGAGGCCACGGTCCTGCCGCGCGCGAGCATCATCGCACCCGGTCCACGGCATAACTCACCGCATCGAACAACGATGTCACTGCGGGTCCGTCCGGGAGCGCCTCCAGCGCCTCGCGAGCCCGATCAGCATATCGAGCGGCGACGTCACTCGCGTATTCGAGCCCACCGCGCTCGACCACGATCTGCACGATACGCGCGATCTCTTCATCGGTCGGATCGATGCGCGTGAAGAACGAACGGATCTCCCTGTCCTCGATGTCGGATACCCGCTCCAGGGCAGATACGAGCGGCAGAGTGACCTTCCGCTCGCGCAGATCGTGCCCTGTCGGCTTACCCGTCACCGCCTCCGACCCCGTGTAGTCCAGGAGGTCGTCCGCAATCTGGAACGCCATGCCAAGGTTGTGGCCATATGTCGCGAGCGCCTCTCGATACTCCGGCGCTCCGGAAATGGCACCCATCTCGCACGCGGCGGACATCAACGACGCGGTCTTCGCCGCGATCAGCCGGTAGTAGTCGTCCTCCGTGAAGTCGAGGGCGTCGTACGAGGTGAGCTGGCGCATTTCACCGACCGACATCTCATTGGCCGCGTTCGCGAGTACCGCCAGGGCCTCCAGATTCCCAATTCGAGCCAGTTCCGAGACGCCTCGCGAATACAGGTAGTCCCCCATGATGACTGCGACCTGGTGCGTCCAGAGAGCGTTCACGGTCGGCAGACCACGCCGAAGTGCCGAATGATCGACCGCGTCGTCATGGACCAGGGTCGCGAGGTGCACCAACTCGACGACGGCGGCCAATGTCAGGGCATCTTCGTCCTCGTGCCCCCCCGCCCTGCTCGAGAGCAGGAGCAGCGTCGGCCGGAACAGTTTGCCCCGCATGAAGAGCAGGTGCTCGTTGACTTCCTCGATGTGGTCGAAGTCTGACAGGACGATGCGGCGGATTTCGTCGCCCACGCGCTCCAGAGGCGCGCGCACCGGCGCCTGAATCGCCGAAAGTTTCGGAGGCGTTTCGCGTACCGTTCTTGTCACGTCCGAGCCCTGACCCTCCGTCGGGTTACGACTGCATCCATGCTCGCAGGGTTTCTACCGGAGTTCCCGAAGTCGCTCGGTCACGTCGGCGAAGTTGATGTCGAGAGAGAAGACCCGCTCGTAATACTCCACTGCCGACTGGCGGTTGTTCAGCTGTTCGTAGGCGACGCCGAGGTAGTAGTAGATCCCCACCAGTTCGTCTTCGACGGCGCTCGCGATCTCGACCCCGCGCTCCATCGACTTCACGGCAGCTTCCGGCTGACCCATCTCGATGAACGTCTGGCCCATGAGCTCGTACGTCGGCAGGTGATCCGCGGAGGCCCGCAGCGCCGCCTGGAACGACCCGATCGCCTCATCCAGAAGGCCCATTTCCTTGTACGCCGTGCCGAGATCGTAGTGAGCCCGCACGTCGCTGCTGTCCAGATTCTCGGAGACCTTGTCCTTGAACTGAGCCAGCATCTTGGCGAAATCGGCCTGTTCGTCCCCGCTCGGCTCCTCGTACGCCACCGTGAAGCGCGTCGACTTCTCCTCCGAGCCGCCGAGAATCATCGCCCCGAAATCGACGAAGCCATCCCCACCGGATACCGACTCTAGCTCCGATTCGGGCTCTGGCGAAGCCTCCTCTATCGCGGATTCAGAGGCCTCGACATCGGCCGCGACCTCTTCAACCGCCTCCTCCATCGCCTCCGAAACCTCGAACGGTGCCGAAGACTCCACCTGCGGCTCCTCGAGGCCGAACCCGGCACCGACATCAGCCACTTCGAACTCGGCGACCTCCTCGGTCGGAGCGGGCGTATCCGCGGCGGCTTCCGCATCCGCCGGGACCAGCTCGATCCCACCGAGTGCACGTTCGACGAGTGTCGGCGACGACTCTTCCTTAACTGCGGCGGGCATGTCGGGCAGGTCGCTCATGCCACTGTCGTCCGAGCCGTCGACGTCCATTGTGGGTAGTTCGACCGACTGATCCTCGGACGCGGAATCGAAGTCCATCATTGGGAGATCGAAGGCCTCACCCTCGTCGTCGGACGAATCGAACTCCATGGTCGGGAGTTCGACCACTTCCCCGTCGTCGTCATCAGACGAG
>CALHIO010000042.1 GCA_938030915.1 uncultured Gemmatimonadota bacterium | reverse complement strand
ACCTCCGACCTCGAGCCGCCACGCCTCGCCGTCGAGCTCCGGCATACCGTAGTGACCCACTTGGAAGAGATGCTCGGTGGGCGTGACCCACGAGTCGAGCGACTGCCAGTCGAGCGTATTCGCCCGCCCGCCGGCCTCCGGCGCGTTCGTCCACGGGATGACCGCGTCCTGAGGTGCGATGCGAGCCAGTCGCTCCGCGAAGTCCGATGGGAAGACTGCTGCAGCAGCGGCAACAGCCCCGCCCCGCCGAATCGCCTCTCGACGGGTCAACGCATCGGGTGCCATCCGGTCGAGTCCGTAGAGCTCCGACGGTGTCCGTGCACCGCGAAGTGAGCGATCCGACATGCTTTGCGCCTCCGTTCGAGTGAGGACGCCAATGTGCGGAAAGGATGGCCCGGCCGCCATTCACGTACCTTGTTCGAAACCCATCCGTTACCGCGGAGCCGTTCTGAGTCACACCCCACCGATCGACGTCAGCACGCGAGCCATCCTGCGCCTCGCCTGGCCCGTCGTGATCGCCAGCGCCTCGGTCCCCCTGCTCGGTATCGCGGACACGGCAGTCCTGGGCAACACCGGGACGGTCACCGAACTCGGAGCCATCGCGGTCGGCGCGCTCGTCTTCAACTTCGTCTACTGGAGCTTCGGCTTCCTCCGCATGGGAACCACCGGATTCACCGCCCAGGCCCTGGGGGCGGGAGATACGGCAGAGGTCCGTGCGACGCTCGGGCGGGCCCTGGTGCTCGCCCTCGGTATCAGCCTCGCACTGCTGATCCTGCAGAGGCCGATCATCCACCTCACGCTGGCCCTGTTCGATGCCGGCCCGGAGGTCGAGCGACTGACCCGATCATACTTCGATCTGAGGATCTGGGGCGCGCCCGCCAGCCTGGCCACCTTCGCGGTTCTCGGCTCTTTCGTGGGCCTCGGTCGCATGCGGCACCTCCTCGTCACCCAACTCACCCTGAACGGACTGAACATCGTGCTCGACGTGGTGCTCGGCGGCGTGATGGGGCTGGGTATCCAGGGGATCGCGATCGGGACGGTCATCGCGGAGTGGTCCACACTCGGGCTGGCCGTGTGGCTGGCACTGCGAGTGCTCTCCGAGACGCGCCGCGACGACGAGGCATTCTGGCCGAGGGGAAGAATCTTCGATCCCGAGCGAGCGCGTCGGACGCTGGGAGCGAACGCGGATATCATGCTCCGCACGCTCTTTCTACTCTTCGGCTTCGCCTGGTTCACAAACCAGGGCGCGGCGTTCGGAGACGACGTGCTCGCCGCGAATCACGTGCTTCTCCAGTTGATCAGCCTTTCCGCCTATCTCCTGGACGGGTACGCGCACGCCACCGAGACATTCGTGGGGCGCGCCTTCGGCGCAGGAGATCGATCGACCTTCGATCGCGCCATACGTATCTCCGCGAAGCTGTCCGCGGGCTCGGCGGCCACACTCGCCGCATTGGTACTCTTCGGGGGGCCCTTCGCGATCGCCGGACTCACCGACCTCGAGGCTGTGCGGACCGTAGCGGAGACGTTTCTTCCTCTGGCGGCGACCTACGTCCTCGTCTCCTTCGCAGCATTCCTGCTCGACGGGATCTTCATCGGTGCGACGGGCACACGGGAAATGCGGAACGCGAGTGTCGGCTCATGCCTGGCCTTCATCGCCGGTTCGCTGCCCGCGATCGATGCGTGGATGAACCTGGGGCTCTGGCTGTCGTTCATCGGATACGTCGTCCTTCGCGCGATCTTCCTCGGCGCCTACCTCGGACGACTGCGCCGCCGAATCGACCTCCGAGTCGGTCAGGTCACCCCGTGAGGAGAAAGGTCGCCTTCACGATCAGGCGGCGATCCCGGAACGTGAACGTCGACAGCGGATCGGTCGGATCACGCCTCAGTTCGTCGTAGGCGATGAAGACGTCACTCCCGGGTCGGTAGGTCCACCTGAAGCGCGCGCTGGTGCTGAACTGCTCGACGAACGAGTTGTACTGGGTGATCGACCGAATGGCCATCGTCGGCGAAATGGCAAAGTCGACCCGGACCGAGGCCAGATCGACCTTGAAGTCGCCATTCGGAATCTCGACGTCGTTGCGGGTCCATGATGCCTCCGTCGAGAGCCGGTCTGTCAGTCGCGCGCCGAACTTGCCCTGCGTCTCGAGACGGTCTCCCCCGTAGAACTGCTGCGGAGCAAGCATGGCGCCGTAATAGAAGCGCCGCGACGGGTTGGAATCGAACGAGACCCGGTACTCGTTGAAGTTGTAGTCACCCGTCGGGATCACGACGTCGTTCAGGGCGAAGTCGCGGTCGACCCGATCGAAGTTGTCGTTCCACCAGAGGTTCAGAAAAGCGCCGTTGTCGAAGCGCACCCCGAGCATGGTGTGCCAGCGATCCGCGACTCGCAGACCGGTCTGGTCGGTCGTGTAGATGTAATTGACCATCGGAGACAGAACCCGGATGCCCCAGAAATCGGGACGCGGATTCCGTTCGATGTGCCACTTCGAGGTCCTGATCCCGTTGCGCGGCAGAAATCCGACCTCGGGGTTGTAGTCGTTCTCGAAGTCGGCGTACTCCCCGTAGATGCGCCAGTCGGCGTCGAGCCACTCGGCATTGATGTAGCTCCCCATACCGCCCCAGCCCTCATCCTCCCGCACCGGCGTGGCCGGGTCGTCCACGGGGGCCACCAGCCCGGACGTCTCCGTCCCCGATACGAAACCCTGAATCGTGAAGTTGGGGTGGGGAGCGAACACGGCGTCGAGCGCGTAGGTGCGGTTGTGGTAGCTCGTATCGGCCGCCAGATCGCCGAAGGCGTCGACATCCGTCTTGTTGATGAACAGGGCCCCGATCCGCGAACGACCGAAATTCCGGCTGAATTTGGCTACGGAAAAGTTCTCCGCTGCCGTGCCCAGTGCCTCGTCGGTCTGGACGTTCATGACCGCGACGTCGTTCTGACCGACCTTCCCAGTCAGGCGTGCACCTCCGACGATCGGGACGTTGTCCCCCGTATTCGTGAGTCCGATGCGACGACTGAAAAAGAGCTCGGCGTAGCGATTGAACGGGTTGGCCGATCCGATGCGGAACTGCCCCGAATTCTCGAGGAAGAAGTCACGCTTCTCGGGGAAGAAGAGAGCGAAGCGTGTCAGATTGACCTGCTCGTCATCGACTTCGGCCTGAGCGAAATCGGTATTGAGGGTCAGGTCGAGGTTGAGTCCGGGGGTCACGCCGTACTTCACATCGAGCCCGTAGTCGCGCTGCCAGTCGTTGTTCTCGACGTTCGATTCGAGGGTGCTGCTTCCCCCGCCGGTCACGAACGGCGTCACGCGCAGGTCCATGCCGCGGTTCAGCGACTCCATCCCCTCGAGCACGCCGGCCATGCTCACACGCGTGATCGTGAATTCCTTGGAGATCGGGGCCCAGAACGCCTGTTCGTTCTTCCCGCCCATGTTGCGCATAATGTTCAGCCCCCAGCTCTGCTGCTCGGCATCACTGAAGCGGACCGTGACCATGGGGATCGCGATCTCCGCGACCCACCCGTCGTCGAGCGTCCGGGCAGAGACGTGCCAGACGCCATCCCAGTCACGGTTGATGTTCGAGCTGGAAAAACCGAACTGTCTCGCTCCCCCCTGCCCCTCGTTGAAGATCTGCTGGTCGAGCTGCGCGCCGAGCGGATTCGTCACGAACATGTAGCCTGAACGGGAGTCTCTGAACGTATCGAGGATGATCTGGATGTTGTCCTCGTCGAGAATCCGGTCCGAATCCCGCCGCATCTCGGTCGCGACCACACCGTGCTCGGACCGCTCCCACGCACGGACACCGATGTAGAGCGTCTCCGCGTCGTACAGCAGGTGGATCTCGGTGTCCTCCGTCGCACGGGCACCCTCGAGCGGTTCCTGCTGAATCAGTTCATCGATGAGCCCGCCCCGCCCCCATACGTGCTCCTCCAGGATCCCGTCGAGGACCGGAGCGACCTCGGTCCTGACCGCGCGGATGCGATATCCCTCCCCGGCCTGTTGAGCGTTCAGGCCGCCTCCGGAAACGGCTACCGCGCCCAGAGCGAGGAGCGTCCATCGTGCGGAGAATCGAGTGTTCGAGCGCATATCGGTATCGGAATCGTTCGCGGATTGAGGTGACGCCACAACACGGACACGCGAAGGAGCGTCGATGATGACAAAACATGAGAACATTGCGTCTTCGCGAGTAGCGGCTCGATCTTGGCGCCCGAACAACGCCAGAATCCACGGTACTCAGGGAGCAGACCCATCAAGAGCGATATCGAAATCGCCCAGGAAGCCGAACTCCGACCTATTCAGGAGATCGCTGCGAAGATCGGGCTCGGACCCCAGGACATCCAGCCCCATGGCCACTACAAGGCCAAGATCCCGCTCGACGTGGCGAGATCGAGCGGCGGAAGCGACGGCAAGCTCGTCCTCGTGACGGGCATCAGTCCGACCGCCGCCGGTGAAGGCAAGTCGACCGTCTCCGTCGGTCTGGCCGACGCATTGAACCTGCGGGGACGCAACCCGGTGCTCTGCCTGCGCGAGCCGAGCCTTGGACCCGTCTTTGGAATCAAGGGCGGGGCGGCCGGTGGTGGACACAGTCAGGTCGTGCCGATGGAGGAGATCAACCTCCACTTCACCGGAGACTTCCACGCGATCAGTTCCGCGCACGGGCTTCTTTCCGCGGTTCTGGACAACCACCTGTACCGACCCAATACGCTCGGTATCGACCCGACGCGCATCACGTGGCCTCGCGCGATCGACATGAATGACCGCGCGCTGCGCAACATCGTGGTGGGCCTCGGAGGTCGGACCGGCGGCGTCCCTCGTCAGGACGGCTTCGTGATCACGGCTGCCTCCGAGATCATGGCGATCTTCTGTCTGGCAGACGGCACGAGCGATCTGAAAGAACGACTGGATCGCATCATCATCGGCTACACACGTTCCGGTGAGCCCATTCGAGCCGAGGGTCTCGGCGTCTCCGGTGCGATGGCCGCCCTTCTGAAGGATGCCGTGAACCCGAATCTGGTCCAGACGCTCGGTGGCACGCCGGCGCTCATCCACGGGGGCCCGTTCGCGAACATCGCCCACGGGTGCAATTCACTCACCGCCACCCGCGTGGGGCTCTCCCTCGGCGACGTGGTGGTGACGGAGGCCGGCTTCGGTGCCGACCTCGGCGCCGAAAAATTCTTCGATATCAAATGCCGCTTCGGCGACCTCAACCCCGAGGCCGCGGTGATCGTGGCCACCGTTCGCGCGCTCAAGATGAACGGCGGGAAGTCGAAGGACGACCTCGGGACCGAGGATGTCGAAGCGGTTCGGCGTGGTTTCGTGAACCTGAAGGCACACGCGGAGAACGTCCGCAAGTTCGGGGTGCCGCCGATCGTGGCGCTCAACCGGTTCGCCACGGATACCGATGCGGAGCTCGCCGTGGTGATCGACGGATGCGCCGAAATGGGTGTCCGAGCGGTCGTCGCCGATCCGTGGGGAGGCGGAGGGTCGGGCTGCCTCGATCTCGCAGATGCGGTCTGGGAGGCGATCGAGAGCGGCGATGCCGCCTACGAGCCTCTGTACCCGAGCGACATGGGTCTCATCGAGAAGATGGAAACCGTCGCGCGGGAGATCTACGGCGCGGATGGGCTCGACATTCATCCTTCCGCAGCGAAGGAGATCGAAGTCCTGGAGGCCGCTGGCCTCCGCGAAGCCCCGGTGTGTATTGCCAAGACCCAGTACTCCTTCTCGGACGATCCAGCCCTGCTGGGTCGCCCGTCGGGCTTCAACATCCACGTCCGGGAAGTGACGCCATCCGCCGGCGCGGGATTCGTCGTCGCCAAGACCGGTGGTGCCGATCAC
>CALHIO010000041.1 GCA_938030915.1 uncultured Gemmatimonadota bacterium | reverse complement strand
GTCCGGTGACGCCGGCGCAGGCGTCACGGGCGTCCGACCGACCTTCAGGAGAAGCGAATGCCTGTCTTCACTCGACTTGGGGATGACGTCTTGACGCTCACCGTCGACGGCGACTACACCGCGAACGAGTTGCGACGTGTCGCCTTCGCTGCGTTCGAGTCAGAGGAGTCGCCGTCCCGTTTTCCCATCCTGCTGGACATGAGCGGGGCGGCCGGGGTGATGTCCAAGTCCGATGAGGAGATGAAGGCCGCCGGGGCGATTTTCGGTGCGTACCGGGATCGCATCGCGGGACTCGGTATCGTGGTAGCGGCCGACGCTCATGGACGGTTCGCCACCGATTCGCTCTTCGCCGAGGAGGCCGGGCTGCCCGTGCACCCATGCCACTCTCACGCGGACGCGCGGGCCTGGTTCTCCGGAGAGAATTCGGACTGACGGTCTCCCGCGCCCGACCGGCGTGCACTCACGACGGAGGATGGCGACGATGAGGATGGCGACCCGAATCTCCGCTGCGGGGACAGCTCTGGTGCTCACCGTTCTCGGCGGGTGCGCCGGACAGCAGCCCGCAGCGCCAGGAACGGTGGCGTTCGTGAACGTGACCGTGCTGCCGATGGACCGACCGGGCACGCTCGAGGACCAGACCGTTGTCGTGGTGAACGGGGAGATCGTGAACGTCGGCCCGTCGGCCGACGTCCGGGTCGGCGAGGGCGCAACGACCATCGATGGAGCCGACCGTTTCCTCATGCCGGGGCTCGCCGAGATGCACGCGCACGTGCCCCCCGGAGCGAACCCTCCCCGCGAGGCCATCGAGGACATCCTCTTCCTGTACGTCGCGAACGGCATCACAACGATTCGCGGAATGCTCGGCTCGGAGTATCAAATCCCGCTGGCCGAGGAGCTTCGGTCCGGAGCGGTCGTCGGGCCCCATTTCTACGTGGGGGCGCCCTCGATCAACGGGAACTCCGCCCCGACACCGGACGCCGCAGAGCGGCTGGTTCGCGAGCACAAGGCCGCCGGCTACGACCTGCAGAAGATTCATCCGGGCGTATCGCTCGACACGTGGGATTACATGGTGACGGTGGCCGGAGAGGTCGGCCTGACGTACGGCGGTCACGTTCCCGCGGCTGTCGGACTCGTGCACGCCATCGAGACCGGCATGTCGACGGTCGATCACCTCGACGGATACGTACAGGCGGTCGCATCCGACGACGTCGTCTCTCAGATCAATACGGGTCAGCCGATCAGTCTCGAAGGGCTCGTCAACGGGGTCGATGAAGCCAAGATCGGTGACGTGGTGCGCCTCACGATCGAGCACGACGTCTTCGTCGTCCCGACGATGTATCTGTGGGAGAACCTCTACGGCACCGAGGACGCCGAGGCCTTCCTCTCGCTTCCGGAGATGCGATACGTCTCCGAGGGTCAGCGAAACGCGTGGCGACAGCAGGCTGCGGGGGGGCCGCAGGGTTCACCCGAGGTCGTGCGGGCCTTCCTCGATGTCCGTAACAGGATTCTCAAGGATCTCGCCGATGCGGGTGCTCCCGTCATGATGGGCACGGACTCTCCCCAGCTCTTCAACGTCCCGGGATTCGCACTTCACCGCGAGATCGACGTCATGTCCGAAGCCGGTATGACGAACCAGCAGATTCTCGAGAGCGGGACGGTAACCGTCGGTCGGTATGTTCGAGAGCATCTCGAGATCGACCACCATTTCGGAACGGTGGCGCCAGGTCAGCGCGCGGACCTGGTCCTCCTGGGATCGAACCCGCTCGATGACCTCGATCACCTCACGGATCGTGTCGGTGTGATGGTCGAGGGACGCTGGTTCACGCGAGCCGAGATCGACGCAGGCCTCGAAGCTCTGGCAAGCAAGCACGCTAGCCCGGCGCCAACAGGCGGGTAGCCACGATCCGCCCGAGCCCGCAGCTCGGTCCTGGACCGAAGACGGTCCTGCGCCCTAGACGCTCCGTTCGGGGAACGGTATCGGGAATTCGGGCAGGTCGAACGCACCCGGGAAGTCGGCCTCGACTTCTTTCTGTTTGCCGCTCCACGCCTCGACGTCGATCCGGTACACAGCGGTGCGAGCCAGTTCTTCATCCGTCGTCGACCGGTAGTCACGATCCGGCACGAGGTGCGGCGCATACTTGTCGAGCAACGCCTGCAGCGCATCCTTCGCCTCGGTCGGATCTTCCACAACCCACCCCGTTCCGAATGCGACGACCCCCGCGTACTCCACGGAGAACTCCAGCGCTTCCGGCGCGGGAAGCAGCCGTCCCATCGAGGCGACGCTGAACGCGACTTTTTCGTCACCCCGAATGTTGTCCCGTGTTTGCCCGGTGCGATGAGTATGTAGGTAGATGCAGTGCTGATCGGGGTCGTACACGAACAGGTTCGAGTTGAGAAACGGCTGCCCCCCATCCCCCACCGTAGCGAGAAAGCCGTACGGCGCCCGTAGCATGAAGGCACGGACCCACGCGTCGTCCTTTCCTCGATCGCGACGTCTCACTGCACTGCGTTCGTCGTCCCGGCCGGCATTCGTCACACCGACCTTCCCCTCCGCGTCGCTCAATCGACCTCCATGTAGTCGCGGCGAATCAGTTCGCGATGCCAGAGCTCGTGGCCGGCGATGATCCATGGGAAGCTGCGTACCGTAAAGTCGTACCCGGAGGCTCGGCCCCGCCGCGTGCCTGCGCCGGGGGGAAGCGTGGCAAAGAGATGCACATTCGCCCGACGCACGGCCATCCACTCGTCGATGAGCTCGGACAAGGCGCGGTCTCCTGCGTTCGAACTGGCACTCCAGGCGTCCTGGTCCATGCCGGGCAGATCCACACCGTCTTCCCGGGCCATCGCCAACGCCCGATAGGCGAACATGCGCTCCGTGTCGATCAGGTGACCGACCACCTCACGCAGCGTCCACTTGTCCTCGGCATACCGAAACGTCTCATGCTCAGCACGAATGGAACGAAGCAACTCGACGGTCTCCTCGAGCTGATCCCGCAGCGTAGTCGTGATGTCTCCATCCGGGACGCCCGCGATGTACTGGGCGTAGTACTCCGCATGCTCGCTCGGATCAGGACGACGAAGATCCGTCACCGGTCATCCCCAATCGTACCATCGAGCTGCTGGATCGTCCGCGTCGAGGGAGGGCGCTCCCGCTGGAGACGACGAGCGGTCACCTCGGCCTCGCGCCACGCGCGCAGGAGGTTCTCACCCGTGACCTTGCGAAGATCCTCCTCGGTCCAGCCGCGGCGCGAGAGCTCGGCCAGAAGCGCCGGGAAGGTCGAGACGTCCTCCAGCCCAACCGGAGTCGAATCGATTCCGTCGAAGTCGGAGCCGATCCCCACGTAATCGACGCCCGCGAGATTCGCGACGTGTTCGATGTGATCCGCCACATCGGCGATCGTCGCTTCATCGCGGGAGGTGAGGAAGGACGGCACGAACGTGACCATCACCACCCCACCATTCTCTGGCAGCCTGCGCAGCACCTGATCCGGGACGTTCCTTGGGTGATCGTGGATCCCGCGCGCAGACGAGTGCGACCAGATGACCGGAGCCTCGGCCACGTCGAGCACGTCATTCATCGTCTCGGGAGAGGTGTGCGAGATATCGACCAGCATCCCCATGCGATTCATCTCACCCACGACCTCGCGA